>JBQCFN010000024.1:0-10083 GCA_051959035.1 Lysobacteraceae bacterium
CGCGCGAACGCGCGGTCGAGCAGCGCGATGCGCGCGGCGCGGTCGCGCGGGGCGAGGCGCACGGCGGTGGCGTAGAGGCGATCTGCGCGCGCCCTGTCGCCGGCGGCGTCGGCCTGCGCGGCGAGCAGGCGGAAGCCGCGGCCGTCGATGGGACGCGCGCGCAGGATCGCGCGGGCGGTGTTGGCCGCTGGCGTGGCGGCGGTGCCGGCGCGCGCGTCAGCGCCGGCGACCAGCCGGTCGGCGCCGAACGGCGCGCCGAACGGGGTGTCGACCCGGGCGACCAGCAGCGCGGCGGTCGCGCACGCGCCGGCCAGCGCGAGGGCGAGGACGGCACGCGGGAAGGAGACGGGCGTGGTGGTCATGTCGGCGATCCTGCGATGGCCCTGCGTGCGTCCAGGGGCGGCGACGCCTTCCCCGGTGCGGCGCGCGCTGCACCGGCTTCCGCGTTGCGCGCACGGACGGGGGCGCAGGACGGGCACCGGCCCGCCCGCCCCGCCAGGCGACGACGACGCGGCGGGCGGCTACTCCGCGTTGCCGTACGCGTAATAGCCGTAGCCGCCGTAGCCGTAGCTGTCGCCCTTGGCCTTGAGGTCGAAGCGGGTCAGCAGCGCGCCGAGCAGGCGGGCCTGCGCGCCGAGCAGGCGCTGCTGCGCGCCACGCAGGGCATCGCGCCGGGTCGCCTCGGCCGCGGCCACCAGCAGGGTGGCTTCGGCGTGGTGCGCGAGCAGCGGGGCGTCGGCCAGGCCGAGCACCGGCGGGCCGTCGAGCACGATCACGTCGAACTGGTGGCGCAGCGTTTCCAGCAGGTGGGGCAGCGCCTCGCCGGCGAGCAGCTCGGGCGGGCTCGGCGGCAGCGGGCCGGCGGTCATGACGCTGAGGTTGGCCTCGGCGGTGTCGCGCACCGCGGCCTTCGGCTCGATCGCGCCCGACAGGATGCTCGACAGCCCCTGCGTGTTGGAGAGGCCGAGCAGGCGGTGCACCGACGGGTTGCGCAGGTCGGCATCGACCAGCAGCACGCGCCGGCCGAGCTGGGCCATGTTGCGGGCCAGTTCCATCGCGCTGGTCGTCTTGCCCTCGCCCGGGCCCGGGCTGGTGAGCAGCAGCGTGCGCGGGAGGCCATGGGTGGTGGCGAACTGCAGCGCGGTGCGGATCGAACGGTAGGCCTCGGCGAAGGGCGAGCGGACGTCGCTGGCCGCCTGCGCCGGGGTGGTGCCGGCGTCGAGCATCGGCACCACCCCGAGCACCGGGCACTGCAGCAGCGCCTCGACGTCGCGCGGGGCGTGCACGCTGCGGTCCAGGTGCTCGCGCAGGAACGCGGCCAGCACGCCGGCGAACGCGCCCAGCAGCAGCCCCACCGCGAGGTTGAGCGCGATGCGCGGCGAATGCGGGCGGTCCGGCACGTCGGCGCGGTCCACCACCGAGATGTTGTTGGCGCCGACGTTGCCGGCCACGCCGATCTCCTTGTAGCGCTGCAGCAGCGCGTCGTAGAGCTGGCGGTTGGTGTCGGCCTCGCGCTTGAGGATGTTGTACTGGATGCTGCGGCCCTGCAGGTCGAGCACGTCGCCCTTCAGGCCTTCGATGCGGCTGGCGAGCAGGCTTTCCTGCGCCTTCGCCGCGTCGTACTCGGCCTTGATGGCGGCGCGGATGTTGGCGATCTCGCCGGCGATCTGGCGGTCGAGTTCGTCGATCTGGCCCTTGAGCTGCTGCATGTCCGGATAGTCCGGCTTGAACGTGCGCAGCTTTTCCTGGTACTGGCCGGCGAGCGTGGTGCGCTGCTCGCGCAGGCGCTGGATCAGCGGGTTGGCGACTGCCTGCGGGATGCCCAGCCCGGACCCGACGGAGGCCTGGCGCCACTCGGCCTCGGCCTTGATGCGGGCGTCCTGCGCGGCGGCGAGCGAGGCGTTGAGGTCGCTCAGGTTCTGCGCCGACAGCGAGGGCTTGCCGTCGCCGACCGAGACGATCTGCTCGCTGGTGGCGAACGCGACCAGCTGCTTCTCCGAATCCTCGAGCCGGCCCTTGAGCTGGGCGAGGCGCTCCTCGAGGTACTTGCGCGCATAGCTGGACGCGTCGAAGCGGCGCTCGAGGTTGGCGACGATGAACGCCTGCGACCACGCGTTGGCGACGCGCGCGGCCAGCTGCGGATCGGGCGAATCGAAGTTGACCTTGACCAGGCGCGAGTTGCGCACCGGCTCGATGGTCAGGCGCTCGAGCATCGGTTCGACCAGCGCGAGTTCCTCGGCTTCCTGCTTCGAGGCCGGGCGGCTGGCCCTGGGCGCCTCGGCGAAGGCCGCGTCGGCGTCGGCCACCTCGCCGGCGAACTGCGGGTTGGCGGCCAGGCGCAGGTCCTGGATCACCCGGCGCGCGAGCGAGCGGCTCTGCAGGAGCTCGTACTGGGTCTGGTAGAAGTCGCGGTCGGTCGGCGACTCGACCGGCTGCAGGCCTTCCACGTCGACCACCTTGATGGTGTCGCGCTCGATCTGCAGGGTGGACGAGGCGCGGTAGACCGGCGTCATCAACAGGGTGAGCGCCAGCGCCAGCACGAACACCGCGGCCGCCACCCCGGCCACCAGCCAGCGGCGGTCGCGCAGCACCTGCCAGTATTCGAGCAGGTTGATCTCGTCGTCGTCGCGCTCCTCCGCCGGCGTGGCCGGGAGCTGCGGGCGGCTGAGGTCGTTCATCGGTAGGCTCTCCACACCGCGACGAACGGCGCCAGCTTGATCAGGTTCTGCAGGGCGACCTTGCCGGTGGAGTCGTCCACCATGACGACGTCCTCGCCCATGATCTCGGGATCGGGCTCGCTGCCCTGCGCGATCTTCTCCAGGTCGAAGCGCGCGAACAGGCGCTGGCCCTTGACCGTGCGGAAGACGATGACGTTCTGCTCGCTGCCGGTGGGGCTGAGTCCCTCGGCCAGCGCGATCGCCTGCAGCAGGGTCAGCCGCGAGGACGACAGCGGGAACACGCCCGGCTTCTGCACCGCGCCGCCGACGGTGACGCGCTGGCTGGCGAATTCCTTGACGAACACGCTGACCTGCGGGTCCTGCAGGTACCTGGCGCCATAGGCGGCGGCGATTTGCGCCTCCAGCTCGGTGACGGTGCGGCCGGCGGCGTCGATGCTGCCGATCAGCGGCAGCGAGACCTGGCCGGCGTTGTTGACCCGCACCTCGCGGTCGAGGTCCTGGACCTGGAACACGGTGATCGCGAGCAGGTCGCTCGGGCCGATGCGGTATTCCGGGCGACCGAGCGCGGCGGCGACCGGATCGGCATCCGGGAGCGCATCCTGGGCGGCCATCTTCCCCTGGCTGGCGCATGCGGCCAGCGCCATGGCGCCCAGCAAGGCGAGCGCGCGCAACATCCTGATCAAAACGGCGGTTCCAACCTGCTCCCCAGCGCCGGATTATGCCGGAGGGGGCCGTCCGGGTGAAGGATGCGTGAAGGCAAGTTCCTGAATGCGCAAGGACTTGCGCACCGGCCGCCCTGTCGCCGCGCTCAGATCCGGCGGATCCGCGCCCCCAGTCCCGACAGCTTGGCCTCGATGTTCTCGTAGCCGCGGTCGAGGTGGTAGATGCGGTCGATGGTGGTCTGTCCCTCGGCGACGAGGCCGGCGAGGATCAGCGAGGCGGACGCGCGCAGGTCGGTGGCCATCACCGGCGCGCCGCTGAGCTTCTCCACCCCGCGCACCACCGCGGTGTGGCCGTCGACGCGGATGTCGGCGCCCAGGCGCAGCAGTTCGTTGACGTGCATGAAGCGGTTTTCGAAGATCGTCTCGTTGATCACGCCGGCGCCCTCGGCGATGCAGTCCAGTGCCATGAACTGGGCCTGCATGTCGGTCGGGAACGCCGGGTGCGGCGCGGTGGTGATGTCGACCGCGCGCGGGCGCCGGCGGCGCATGTCCAGGGTGATGCGGTCGCCTTCGACGGCGATCTCCGCGCCCGCGTGGCGCAGCTTGTCGAGCACGGCGTCCAGCGTGTCGGGGCGCGCGTGGGTGGCGGTGACGTGGCCGCCGGTCATCGCCGCGGCGACCAGGAAGGTGCCGGTCTCGATGCGGTCGGCGACCACGGTGTGCTCGCCGCCGTGCAGCCGGCCGACGCCCTCCACGGTGATGCGCGGCGTGCCCGCGCCCTCGATGCGCGCGCCCATCGCCTTCAGGCATTCGGCGAGGTCGACGATTTCGGGCTCCATCGCCGCGTTCTCGAGCACGCTGGTGCCCTCGGCGAGGGTGGCGGCCATCAGCACGTTCTCGGTCGCGCCGACGCTGACCATGTCGAACACCACGCGCGCGCCGCGCAGGCGCTGCGCGCTGGCCTTGATGAAGCCGTGGTCGACGCTGACCTCGGCGCCGAGCGCCTGCATGCCCTTGATGTGCTGGTCGACCGGGCGCGAGCCGATCGCGCAGCCGCCGGGCAGCGACACTTCGGCCGCGCCGTGTTTGGCCAGCAGCGGGCCGAGCACCAGCACCGAGGCGCGCATGGTCTTGACCAGCTCGTAGGGCGCGACGTGCGAATGCACTGTGCGCGGGTCGATGGCGATGGCGTCGCCGTCGGCCTGGATGCCGGCGCCGAGCTCGCCCAGCACCTTCAGCGTGGTGCGCACGTCGTGCAGCTGCGGCACGTTGCGGATCACCACCGGCCCGTCGGCGAGCAGCGCCGCGCACAGGATCGGCAGCACCGCGTTCTTGGCGCCGGAAATGCGCACCTCGCCGTGCAGCGGCACGCCGCCCTCGACCACGATCTTCTGCATGGCTAGCCCCGCCCGGCTTCGTCGGGGGTCAGGGTCTTCAGCTGCAGCGCGTGGATCTCGCCGCCCATGCGCTCGCCGAGGGTCGCGTAGACCATGCGGTGGCGGGCCAGCGGCAGCTTGCCCTGGAAGGCGGCGCTGATGACGGTGGCCTCGAAGTGCACGCCGTCGTCGCCCTGCACCTCGGCGCGCGCGCCGGGCAGGCCCTGTTCGATCAGTTGCCGGATGAAGTCGGGAGTCATGGGAGCCGGAAAGGGGCGGCCGCGCCGGAGCGGGCCGGCGGCTGCGCGGAAGCGGGTAAAATGCCGCGCCCAGTCTAGCGGAAAGCCCCGGCCGACATGCCGACCGAGCCCGCAAACCCACCCGCCTTCGACTTCGCCGCCAGCGGCCGCCGCGTGTTCGCGATCGAGGCGCGCGGGCTGGAGGCCGTCGCCGCCCGCATCGACGGCAGCTTCGGCGCCGCCTGCGCGCTGCTGCTCGGCTGCCGCGGCCGGGTCGTGTGCACCGGCATGGGCAAGTCGGCCACGTCGCGCGCAAGGTCGCCGCCACGCTGGCCTCGACCGGCACCCCGGCCTTCTACGTGCACCCGGGCGAGGCCGGCCACGGCGACCTCGGCATGATCACCGACGCCGACGTCATGCTGGCCCTGTCCAATTCCGGCGAGACGGACGAGATCCTGATGCTGCTGCCGGTGCTCAAGCGCCAGGGCAACGCGGTGGTCGCGATGACCGGCCGCCCCGGCTCGACGCTGGCGCGCGAGGCCGACGTGCACCTGGACGCCAGCGTGCCGGAGGAGGCCTGCCCGCTGCACCTCGCGCCGACCACCAGCACCACCGCCGCGCTGGCGCTGGGCGACGCGCTCGCGGTCGCGCTGCTGGAGGCGCGCGGTTTCACCGCCGACGACTTCGCCCGTTCGCACCCGGCCGGCGCGCTCGGCCGCCGCCTGCTGCTGCACATCACCGACGTCATGCATGCCGGCGACGAGGTGCCGCGCGTGCGCGCCGAGGCGACCCTGAGCGAGGCGCTGGTGGAGATGAGCCGCAAGCGCCTGGGCATGACCTCGGTGGTCGACGCCGACGGCCGCCTGCTCGGCCTGTTCACCGACGGCGACCTGCGCCGGACCCTGGACGACGCGCAGGTGGACCTGCGCACGACCCCGATCAGCGCGGTGATGACGCGCGCGCCGAAAACCATCGGCTCCGATGCGCTGGCCGCCGAGGCCGCGCAGGTGATGGAGGCGCACAAGATCAACGCGCTGCTGGTGGTGGACGACGCGGAGCGGGTGGTCGGGGCCCTGAACATTCATGACCTGTTGCGGGCGCGGGTTGTCTGATCGCCCCGCATGGACGGAACCGCGATGCCTCCCCTCACCCACCTCGACGGCGTCACCGCCGACCTGCTCGCGCGCGCGGCCAGGGTGCGGCTGGCCTGCTTCGACGTCGACGGCACGCTCACCGACGGGCGCCTGCTGTTCGACAGCGAGGGCCGCGAGCTGAAGGCCTTCCACGTGCGCGACGGCCAGGGCCTGGCGCTGCTGCGCAAGGCGGGCATCGCGGTCGCCTTCGTGACCGCGCGCGCCGGCGGCATCGCCGGGCAGCGGGCGCGCGAGCTCGGCGCGCAGGCCTGCACCGCGGTCGGCGACAAGCTCGCCTGCGTGCGCGCTCTGGCGCGCGAACAGGGCATCGACCTGGACGCGGTGGCGTTCATGGGCGACGACCTCGCCGACCTCGCCGTGCTCACCGCCGCCGGCCTCGCGGTCGCGCCCGCGGACGCGCATCCGTGGATCGCCTCGCGCGTGCACTGGCGCACCCGTGCGCGCGGCGGCGAAGGCGCGGCGCGCGAGCTGTGCGACCTGCTGCTCGCCGCCCAGGGGCAGGCGGAAGTGGCGCTGGCGCGGATGCTGTCGCCATGAGCTGGCGCACCACCCTGACCGTGCTGCTGCTGGTCGGCGCGCTCGCGACCGGCTGGTCGGTGTGGCACCACCGGGTGAAACCCGCGCCGGCCGGCTCGGGCCAGGGCCGCTCGGAGTACGTGCTGCACGAATTCGAGCTGGTGGCGCTCGACGACCAGGGCCAGGAGTCCTTCACCCTGCGCGCGCCGCTGCTGCAGGAGACGCCGGGCAAGCGCACGATGGACCTGGACCAGCCGCAGTTCCTGCTGCCGGACAGCAACGGCCACTACTGGCAGGTGCGCGCGAAGACCGGCTGGGTCAGCGCGGCGCGCGACCAGATCCGCCTGCGCGGCGACGTGATCGGCACCAGCCCGCCGGAAGACACGCGCACGGTGATCCTGCGCACCGAGCAGCTGAGCCTGTTCCCCGACCGCCACCACGCCAGCACCCCCGCCGTCGTGACCGTCACCCAGCCCGGTTCTATACTGCGTGGCCGTGGCCTGGAGGTCGCCCTCGACACGCGGCGCTACGAACTCCTTTCTCAGGTTCGCTCCCACTATGCCCCTCCGTCCCGCTAGCCTGACGCTGCTGGCCACCGCCGCCCTCGCCTTCGCCGGCGCCGCCGGCGCGCGTTCCAGCGACCGCAACCAGGCGATGGATACCGAGTCGCAGCGCCAGAGCGGCACCTGGTCCGGCAACAGCGTCAACGTGCTGTCCGGCAACGTGCACATCACCCAGGGCACGCTCGACGTGCGCGCCGCGCGCGCCGAGATCACCATGCGCGACGGCGAGGCCGTGCGCGCGGTCATCACCGGCGCGCCGGTGGTGCTCAGCCAGGAGATGGACGACGGCACCCCGATCACCGCGCGCGCCTCCACCGTCGACTACAACCTCAAGGCGCAGACGGCCGTGTTCACCGGCGACGTGCAGATCCAGCAGCCGCGCGGCACCATGACCGGCGAACGCGTGGTCTACAACCTCGAGACGGGCAACATCGAGAGCGGCGGCGAAGGCAACGGCCGGGTGCGCATGCACATCCTGCCGAAGAACACCGCGCCCGCGGCGCCGGCGGCGGGCAAGGGCACGCCCTGATGCTGGTCGCCGAGGGCCTGCGCAAGCGCTACCGCGCGCGCGAGGTGGTGCGCGAGTTCGGGCTCACCCTCGACGCCGGCGAGGTGGTCGGCCTGCTCGGGCCGAACGGCGCCGGCAAGACCACCTGCTTCTACATGATCGTCGGGCTGGTGCCGGCCGACGCCGGCCGCATCGTGCTCGACGGCCGCGACATCACCGCCGAGCCGATGTACACCCGCGCCAGGCTCGGCGTCGGCTACCTGCCGCAGGAACCGTCGGTGTTCCGCAAGCTCAGCGTGGCCGACAACCTGCGCCTGGTGCTGGAACTGCGCGACGACCTCGACGGCAAGGGCCGCGAGCGCGAGCTGGAGTCGCTGCTGGAGGAATTGCAGGTGGCCCACGTCGCCGACCAGCTGGGCGCGAGCCTGTCCGGCGGCGAGCGCCGGCGCGTCGAGATCGCCCGCGCGCTGGCGGCGCGGCCGCGGCTGATGCTGCTGGACGAACCGTTCGCCGGCGTGGACCCGATTTCGGTGGGCGAGATCCAGCGGATCGTGCGCCACCTCAAGAACCGCGGCATCGGCGTGCTGATCACCGACCACAACGTGCGCGAAACCTTGGGCATTTGCGACCGCGCGTATATCCTCAGCGAAGGCAGCGTGCTCGCGCAGGGGGCGCCGGACGCGCTGCTGGCCAACCCGGACGTGCGCCGCGTCTACCTGGGCGAATCCTTCCGCCTCTGAGTCGCGGCCGCCGTCCCCGCCAGGACGCGCCGCCCCGACATGAAAACCCGCCTGCAGACCTCGCTCGGCCAGCACCTGGTGCTCACGCCCCAGTTGCGCCAGGCGATCCACCTGCTGCAACTGTCGGGCGTGGAGCTGGAGGCCGAGCTCGCCGCGGCGGTCGAGAGCAATCCGCTGCTGGACTGGGAGGAGCCCGCCGCGCTGGAACCGCAGCCCGCGGCCGGCGCCGAGGCCCCGGCAACCGACGAGGCCGGCCCCGGGGCGGCCGACGGCGACGGCGAGGCCGCCGACTGGGACCGCGACGAAGCGTGGCGGTCCAGCTCCGCGGCGCCGGACGACGACGACGCCAGCGAGCGCGTGGTCGAGCCGGAGACCCTGCGCGACCACCTGCAGTGGCAGCTGCACCTGAGCCCCCTGTCGCCGCGCGACCGCCGGATCGGCGTGGCCCTGATCGATGCCCTCGACGAGGACGGCTACCTGCGCGAGTCGCTGGAGGGCATCCGCGAGGCATTGCGCCCGGAGCTCGAGGCCGGCGAGGACGAAGTGCTGACCGTGCTGCACCAGCTGCAGCGCTTCGATCCGCTGGGGGTGGCCGCGCGCAGCCTCGCCGAATGCCTCGACCTGCAGCTGCAGGCGCTCGACGAGGACACGCCCGGCCGGGCGCTGGCGCGCCGCATCGCCGCCGAACTGCTGGAGCGGGTGCCGAAGATCGGCGTCGAGGGCGTCGCCGCCGCGCTCGGCTGCCGGCATGACGAGGCAGACGCCGCGCTGCAGCTGCTGCGCTCGCTCGACCCGCGTCCCGGCGCGCGCCTGGGCAGCCTGCCCACCGACACCTACATTTCGCCCGACTGCGTCGTCTACCGCCACCACGGCGTGTGGCGGGTGGCGCTGGCCGGCGGCCACGTGCCGCGGCTCACCATCCACCGCGGCTACGAACAGATGATCGCGCGCGCCTGCGCCGCCGACGCCGGCTACCTGCGCGGCCGCCTGCAGGAGGCGCGCTGGCTGCTGAAGAACCTGGAGGCGCGCGGCGAGACCCTGCTCAAGGTGATGCGCTGCCTGGTCCGCCAGCAGGCCGGCTTCCTCGAGTTCGGCGAGCAGGCGCTGCGCCCACTGACCCTGCGCGAGGTGGCGGCCGAGGTCGGCCTGCACGAATCCACCGTCTCGCGCGCGGTCGCCCGCAAGTACGTGCGCACCCCGCGCGGGACCCTGCCGCTGCGCGCCTTCTTCGCTTCCGGGATCGGCACCGGCGGCGGCGGCGAGACCTCCAGCACCGCGATCCAGAGCATGATCCGCACCCTGATCGAGGCCGAGAACCCGCGCAAGCCGCTGTCCGACGCCCGCCTGGCCGCCCTGCTCAAGGGCGGCGGCGTGCCGGTGGCGCGGCGCACCGTGGCAAAATACCGTGAAGCCATGGGCATCCCGTCCTCGCACGACCGGGTGCGCATCGGCTGAGCCGCCGGGCCGGATGGGCGGCCGGAGCCCGCATTCACCGTGGCATCCGGCATCCGCGCGATGCTGTCGCCACCCACGCAAGGAGGACGCCGATGCGCATCGACACCTACGGCCAGCAGATCGAAATCACCCCGGCGCTGCGTGATTACGTGCAGAACAAGCTCGCCCGCCTGGAGCGGCATTTCGACCACC
>JBQCFN010000025.1:0-3761 GCA_051959035.1 Lysobacteraceae bacterium
AGCACGCATGAACGCCACGCAGGTCGGCGACAACTTCAGCCAGGCCGAACTCGACAAGTTCAACGCGCTGGCGCACCGCTGGTGGGACCCGGAAGGTCCCCAGAAGGCGCTGCACGCGCTCAACCCGGTGCGGCTGCGCTACGTCGCCGCGCGCCAGCCGCTGCAGGGCGCGGCGGTGCTCGACGTCGGCTGCGGAGGTGGCCTGCTCAGCGAGGCGCTCGCGGGCGAGGGCGCGCGCGTCACCGCGATCGACCTCGCGCCCGACCTGCTGAAGATCGCGCGCCTGCATGGCCTGGAATCCGGCGTGCGGGTCGACTACCGGCTGGAACCGGTGGAGGCGGTCGCTGCCGCGCAGCCCGCGAGCTTCGATGCGATCACCTGCATGGAGATGCTCGAGCACGTGCCCGATCCGGGCGCGGTGGTCGAGGCCTGCGCGCGCCTGCTCAGGCCGGGCGGGCGCCTGTTCCTGTCCACCCTCAACCGCACGCCGGCGGCGTTCGCGCTGGCGATCGTCGGCGCCGAATACGTCGCCCGCGTCCTGCCCAAGGGCACCCACCGCTACCGCGACTTCATCCGGCCGTCCGAACTCGGCGCCTGGCTGCGCGCGGCCGGCCTGCAGCTGGAGGACGTGAGCGGGCTGGTGTACGAGCCGTGGCGCAACGGCGCGCGGCTGTCGCGGCGCACCGACGTCAACTACCTCGCCTGCGCGCGCAAGCCGGACGCCGCATGAGCGCGGCATCGCAGGGCGCGTTCCCGCCGCTGGTGCTGTTCGACCTCGACGGCACGCTGGTGGACAGCGCACCCGACTTCGTCGCCACCCTCGACCGCCTGCGCGCCGAACGCGGCGAGGGCCCGATCGCGCTGGCCGAGCTGCGCCCGCACGTGTCCAAGGGCTCGCGGGCGATGCTGGCCGCGGCGTTCCCCCGGCTGGACGCTGACGCGCGCGAGGCGCTGGTGCCGCGCTTCCTCGCGGTGTACGAGGAGGAGCTCGCGCGGCATGGACGGCCGTTCGCCCAGGTCGAGGCGTTGCTCGCCGCCATCGAGCATGCCGGCAGCCGCTGGGGCATCGTCACCAACAAGCCCGGATACCTCGCGCGCCTGCTGCTGCCGCGGCTCGGCTGGGACGTGCGCTGCGCGGTCCTGGTCGGCGGCGACAGCCTGCCGGTGCGCAAGCCCGACCCGCTGCCGCTGCTGCACGCGGCCGCCGCGCTGGGCGTCGCGCCGGGCGACTGCGTCTACGTCGGCGACGACGAGCGCGACATCGTCGCCGCGCGCGCCGCGGCGATGCCGTCGATCGCGGCGCTGTGGGGCTACCGGCTCGACGCCGACGATCCGGCGACCTGGCGGGCCGATCGCCTGGCGGCGGAGCCGGGCGACCTGCTCGACCCCGCGGCCTGGCCGCGCCGGATCGCCGCATGAGCGAGGCCGCCGCGAGTTTCGTCGCCAAGTGGCGCGAGCGCTGGCCGGAGTGGGGCGTGGCCGAGGTGTTCGTCGCGCCCGCCGAACGCGCACGCGCGGTGGAGTGGTTCGCGCTGCGGCAGGAACTCACGGACGCCGCCTGGACCGGCGATCCGCGCCCGGGCGAGGCCAAGCTCGCCTGGTGGGCCGAGGAGCTGCAGGGGTGGGCGCAGGGGCGCCGGCGCCATCCGCTGGGCATGCAGCTCGGCCGGGTCCAGGCACCATGGGCACTGCTCGCCGACGCGCTGCCCGCGCTGCTCGCCAGCCGCGAGCGCGCGGTGGATGCCGACCAGGCGATCGCCGCGGTCGAGCCCTTCGCCGAAGCCGTGGCCGGCGTTGCGGCCACGCTGTTCCCGAGCCAGACCCCGGCACCTCCACGCAGCGCCGCGCTCGGCCTGCTCGCCGAACAGTTGCTGGCGCAGGGCGAGGCGTCGGCGCCGCTGCTGGTACGAGCGCGCCTGGGCGAGGAGGTTCCGGCGGAGGAATTCGCACGGGCCTGGGCCGCGGAGCTGGTGTCGCATTGGCCGCGGCCGCATTCCGGCGCGCGTCCGGGCCGCATCCACGCGGCGCTGCTGCGCGCGCGGCTGCAGGGCTTCGCCGGTGCCGGCCGGCTGCGCCCGTTGTCGGCCTGGCGCGCGCTGTGGACGGCGTGGCGGGCCGCGCGGCGATGAGCCGGGACGCCGCGCGACGCAGTGTTCCGCCGCACCGGAGGGGCCGTCACCGCGTGCCCGCTACAATGCGCGCCTGCCCACCGTTCCATCGCCCGTGACCGGAACCCCGCGCCCGACCGCCACGTTGCCCGACGTCGCCCACGACGCCGCGGCGCGGGCGCGCCCGCTCGACTGGGTCGGCATGGAGCACCTCGCCCTGCCGGTGCGCGTGCCCGGCGTGGACGGCGAGACGGTGCAGGTGGCCGCGTCCGCCGACGTCTTCGTCGACCTGCGCGACGCCGGCGCGCGCGGCGTGCACATGTCGCGCCTGTACCTGCAGCTGCAGCAGGCCTTCGCCCGCGAGAACATCACCCCGGCGGGGTTGCGCCGGGTGCTGCAGGGCTTCGTCGAGTCGCAGCAGGGCCTGTCGGCCGCCGCGCGCCTGGTGCTGCGCTACGACCACCTGCTGCAGCGCGCCGCGCTGGCCAGCACCCACCGCGGCTGGAAGCAGTATCCGGTGACGGTCGAGGCGACCTTGCGCGACGGCCACCTCCGGCTGGCGCTGTCGCTGGCGGTCGAATATTCCAGCACCTGCCCGGCCTCGGCCGCGCTCTCGCGCCAGCTCAACGCCGAGCGCTTCGCGGCCGACTTCGCCGGCGCGCGCCCGCTGTCGAACGAAGTGGTGCGCGAGTGGCTGGCGTCCGAGCGCGGCCTCGCCGCCACGCCGCACGCCCAGCGCAGCCGCGCCGAGGTGCGGGTCGAGCTCAAGCCGGCCTTCGACGAGCTGCCGGTGCCGGCTTTCATCGACGCGCTGGAGGATGCGCTGGGCACGCCGGTGCAGACGGCGGTCAAGCGCGAGGACGAGCAGGCCTTCGCCGAGCTCAATGCCGCCAACCTGATGTTCTGCGAGGACGCGGCGCGGCGGGTCGCGGCGGCGCTGTCGCGCGATCCGCGGGTCGAGCGTTTCGACGCGCGCGTCGCCCATTTCGAAAGCCTGCACCCGCACGACGCGGTGGCGCGGGTGAGCGGGCGCGGCCCGGAGGCCTGAGTGCCCGCAGCCGCGCGGCTCAGCGCGGTTCCGCTTCCAACACGAGCAGCGGATCCACCCGCACGCCGAACCAGTTCATGCCCCAGTGCAGGTGCGGGCCGGTCGCGCGCCCGGTGGCGCCGACCGCGCCGATCACCTCGCCCTGCGCGACCCGCTGGCCCACCACCACGTCGATCCGCGACAGGTGCAGGAAATTGCTGCTGACGCCGTGGCCGTGGTCGAGCAGCACGGTGCCGCCGGTGAGGTAGAGGTCCGGCGCGGCGAAGCTCACGATGCCGGCGGCCGGCGCGCGCACCGGCGTTCCCGCGGGCGCGGCGATGTCCATGCCCGAGTGCGGCGCGCCTGCGACCTCGCTGCCGTCCGGCAGCACGTACACGCGGTGGTTGCCGAAGCGGCCGGAGATGCGGCCTTCGACCGGCCACGCGAAGCGCGCCGCATAGTCCTCGCGCGCGTCGTCGCGGACGCGTGCCGCGTCGACCGCGGCCTGCTCGCGCGCGATGCGCGCGGCGACCTCCGGCCGCGGCCGCACCGTCGCCGGCGGCGCGCCGACGACGCGCTCGACCGGGAAGTCGCGCGGCAGCACGCGGATGGCCCGTCGCAGCGGC
>JBQCFN010000026.1:0-10823 GCA_051959035.1 Lysobacteraceae bacterium
CAACATCCGCCGCGCGGTGCGCTACATCCTCGCCGTGCACGTGCCGATCACCGGGCTCGCGCTGCTGCCGCTGCTGCTCGGCGGGCCGCTGGTGCTGGCGCCGCTGCACGTGGTGGTGCTCGAGCTGATCATCGACCCGGCGTGCTCGATCGTGTTCGAGCGCGAAGCGCCGGCGGCGGACGTGATGCGCCGGCCGCCGCGCGCGCGCGGCGAGCGCATGGTCGACCTGCGCCTGCTGGGGGCCAGCCTCGCGCAGGGCGCGGTGATGTTCGCCGCGGTGGCGGCGACGCTGGCGCTGGCCGGCCACGCGGGCCTGCCGGCGGCGCAACGCGGCGCGCTCGCCTTCACCGCGCTGGTGGCGGGCAACCTGGGGCTGATCGTGCTGTACCGCGGCGACGGCTCGCTGTGGCGCACCCTTGCCGGCGGCAACCGCGCGTTCTGGCTGGTGGCCGCGGGCGCGTTCGTGCTGCTGGCGGCGGTGAACTGGGTCGCGCCGGTGGCGGCGGCCTTCCGCTTCGCGGCGCCGCCGCCGTTGGCCTGGCTGGGCGCGCTGCTGGCCCCGCTGCTGCTCGCCGCCGCCATGAAGGAGGGCGGCGCCGCATTCATTCGCCGGATGCGTGCGCGCCGTTGATCCGGGTCAAGCCGCGGCGGCCGGAGCGGCGTGTACTGCGGGCGGGCCATTCCACGGAGGACACCATGGATCGCGTCAAGGGCAGGACCTGCATCGTCACCGGTGCCGCGCTCGGCATCGGCCACGCCTGCGTCGTGCGGCTGGCGGAGGAAGGCGCCAAGGTCGCGCTGTTCGACCTGCACGACACCGAAGGCGAAGCGCTCGCCGTCGCGCTGCAGGCGCGTGGCTTCGAGGCCGGCTACTGGCACGTCGACGTGTCCGACGAGGCCAGCGTACGGCGCGCGATCGACGAGGTCGCCACCTGCTTCGGCGGGCTGCACGTGCTGGTCAACAACGCCGGCATCGCCGGCGCCAGCAGGCCGACCCACGAGCTCAGCGTCGAGGAATGGGAGGCGGTGCAGGCGGTCAACGTGCGCGGAGTGTTCCTGTGCACCAAGCACGCCATCCCGCACCTGCAACGCGCGGGCGGCGGCAGCATCGTCAACCTGTCGTCGATCTACGGCCTGGTGGGCGCGCCGGACGTGCCGCCCTACCACGCATCCAAGGGTGCGGTGCGCCTGATGAGCAAGACCGACGCGCTGCTCTACGCGGCCGACCGGATCCGGGTGAATTCAATCCACCCCGGCTTCATCCGCACGCCGATGGTCGAGCACCACCTGCGCAGCACCGGCGCCACCGACCTCGAGGCGGCGATCGCCGAGGTCGGCAAGTTGCATCCGCTCGGCCACATGGGCGAGCCCGACGACATCGCCTGGGGCGTGGTGTACCTCGCCTCGGACGAGTCGAAGTTCGTGACCGGCAGCGAGCTGGTGATCGACGGCGGCTACACCGCGCGCTGAGCGCGGCGGCGCGGCATCGCGCGGCTCGGCTTCCATGCCCGCGCCGCATGCCGGGCGGCACCGGGTCAGTGGCGCATCAGCAGCGGGAGATCGCCGTGCAGCAGCAGGTCGCGGGTGACGCCGCCGAGCACCCAGTCCGAGAAGCGGGAGTGGCCGTAGGCGCCGAGGACGAGCAGCTGCGCGCCGCAGGCGTGCGCGGCGCGCAGGATCGCGGCGCCGTCGGCCCCCGGATCGAGCGGGGCGTATTCGGCATGCGGCAGGTGCCGGTCGCACCAGGCCTCCAGCACGAAGGGCGGCAGCGGATCAAGCGCCGGCTTGCGGTCGCCGACCAGCAGCACGACGCGGCGCGCCTCCCCCAGCACCGGCAGCGCGGCGTGCAGCGCGCGGATCGCTTCGACCGAGCCGTTGAAGGCGACGGCGGCCACCTCGCAGCGGGCCGGCACGCCGGTCCCGCGGGGCAGCACCAGGCAGGGCAGCGCGGCGCGCAGGATGATGCGGGCCACGCCACCGGCCGCGCTCCATGGATCCTCGCCTGCGTTGTCCAGCGGCAGGACCAGCAGGTCGTGCCAGTTGCCGACATAGGCGAGCACGTCGGCCGCCTCGCCGGCGCTGGCGAGCCAGGCCGGATCGGCGACCCCGAGTGAACTCGCCCAGGCGGTGAAGCCCGGCGCCCGCCCGCGCGCCTCCTCCACCTCGCGGGCCAGCTCCACCGCATAGGCAGCCGCCATCTCGCCGCCGTCCCAGGCGGACGCCGGCAACGCCGGCAGTCCGCCCGGCACGACATAGACGGCGGTCAGCGCGCCGCGCAGGCCGGCGGCGAGCTGGGCGGCACTCCGCACCGCGGGGTCCCAGTCCCCCAGGGCGGTGGCACGGACGAGCAGGTCGCGCATGGCAGTCTCCGGAGGCGCCGCGTGGGCGATGGCGGCATCGTGCGCGCCTGCCGCCGCGGCGCCTTGATTTGGCTCAAAAACCCGGGCGCCGCGCAGGGTGGCTCGGCCCGTCGCCCTCGGGGAGGCGCTCCGGTTGGCGTCCATGCCGCTTCCACGGCAGAGGCCAGACGTCCACCTCTCCTGTGGGAAAACGAGGTGGGAGCCGCCGCCGGGACGCGTGGCCCGGAAAAAGCAGGCGTTGCACGCACCCCGCCTGGATGGGGGTGCCCGGTCGCGGCGGGTTCGCCGCGCGCTCAGGCCGCACCGGTATTCCGCACTGCGGATGAAGCTCCTGGTGCGCTTCGCTTACGCGGGCTACGCGTTGGCCTTCCCTGGACGACGCCGAGCCCCGTCCGAGCGGCTGGGATGCCGGGTGGCGTTTGCGACCAGCGCGTATGGATGGCGCGCGGCCGAATCGGGGCAGCGCGAGACGGGGTGCAACTCCCGCGGTCCCGCCCCGGCGCGACGGCGCCCATGCGGGCTCCGGCGGGAATTGATCTGGATCAAGAACGCGTGAATCCGGCGACGGAACAATAGCGCCGCCGAACTCCGCCCGCCCCCCATGACTGCCTACGACACCCACGCTCCCGCGGGTGGCGCCCGTGCGCTGCCCGATCCCAGCCCCGCCGCGCGCGATGCGCGCCTTGGCACCTACAACGACAAGGTCGTGCGCCAGTTCGCGGTCGCGACCGTGTTCTGGGGCATCGTCGGCATGGCGGTCGGCGTGCTGATCGCCGCCCAGCTGTACTGGCCCACGCTCGGCGCCGGCATCCCGTGGCTCGAATACGGCCGCCTGCGCCCGCTGCACACCAACGCCGTGATCTTCGCCTTCGGCGGCTGCGCCCTGTTCGCGACTTCGCTGCACGTGGTGCAGCGCACCTGCCACGCGCGGCTGCTGGACGACCGGCTCGCCGCGTTCGTGTTCTGGGGCTGGCAGGCGGTGCTGGTCGCCGCGGCGATCACGCTGCCGCTCGGCATCACCCAAGGCAAGGAATACGCCGAACTCGAGTGGCCGATCGACCTCCTGATCACGGTGGTCTGGGTCGCCTACGCGGTGCTGTTCTTCGGCACGATCGCCAGGCGCCGCGTCAACCACATCTACGTCGCCAACTGGTTCTACGGCGGCTACATCCTCGCCATCGCGCTGTTGCACATCGTCAACAACCTCGCGATCCCGGCCGGGCTGTGGAAGTCCTACCCGGTCTACAGCGGCGCCGTCGACGCGATGGTGCAGTGGTGGTACGGACACAACGCGGTGGGCTTCCTGCTGACCGCGGGCTTCCTCGGGATGATGTACTACTTCGTGCCCAAGCAGGCGCAGCGCCCGGTGTACTCCTACCGGCTGTCGATCGTGCACTTCTGGGCGCTGATCGCGGTGTACATGTGGGCCGGCCCGCACCACCTGCAGTACACCGCCCTGCCCGACTGGGCGCAGTCGGTGGGCATGGTGTTCTCGCTGATCCTGCTGGCGCCGTCCTGGGGCGGCGCGATGAACGGCATCCTCACGCTCTCCGGCGTGTGGCACAAGCTGCGCACCGACCCGATCCTCAAGTTCCTCATCGTCGCGATCAGCTTCTACATGATCGCCACGTTCGAGGGGCCGATGCTGTCGATCAAGACGGTCAACTCGCTCTCCCACTACACCGACTGGACCATCGGCCACGTGCATGCCGGCGCGCTCGGCTGGGTGGCGATGATCTCGATCGGGTCGCTGTACGCGCTGCTGCCGCGCCTGCTCGGCCGCGACCGGATGTACTCGACCAAGTGGATCGACCTGCACTTCTGGCTGCACACGCTGGGCGTGCTGCTGTACATCGCCGCGATGTGGATCGCCGGCGTCACCCAGGGCCTGATGTGGCGGGCGACCAACCCCGACGGCACCCTGACCTACAGCTTCGTCGAGGCGCTCAACGCCACCTATCCGTACTACCTGGTGCGCTTCGGCGGCGGCGTGATCGTGCTCTCGGGCATGTGCCTGATGGCGCTGAACACCTGGAAGACCTTCGCCGCGGCGAAGTCCTCGATCGCCCCGCAACCGATCCTCGCCCCGGACGCCGCCAGCGCGCGCGCCTGAGACCCCGCCATGAGCAACGCACACACTGCTTCCTCCAACGCGCACGAGAAGGTCGAGAAGAACATCGGCCTGATGGCGGTGCTGATCGCCGTCGTGGTGTCCTTCGGCGGCCTCGCCGAGATCGTGCCGCTGATGCACCAGGCCGAGGCGATCCAGCCGCTGCCCGGCGTCAGGCCCTACCCCGCCCTGCAGCTCGCCGGCCGCGACGTCTACGTGCGCGAGGGCTGCTACAACTGCCACTCGCAGATGGTCCGCACGCTGCGCTTCGAGACCGAGCGCTACGGCCACTACTCGCTGGCCGGCGAGTCGGTCTACGACCGCCCGTTCCAGTGGGGCAGCAAGCGCACCGGGCCCGACCTGGCCCGCGTCGGCGGCCGCTACTCCGACGACTGGCACCGCGTGCACCTGAACAACCCGCGCGACGTGGTGCCGGAATCCAACATGCCGGCCTTCCCGTGGCTCGGGCGCACGCCGGTGGACGCCGCCGCCATCGTCCAGCACATGCGCGCATTGAAGACGCTCGGCGATCCGTACACCGATGCCGACATCGGCGGGGCCGCGCAGGCGCTGGACGGCAAGACCGAACTCGACGCCGTGATCGCCTACCTGCAGGGCCTCGGCAAGCACGCGCCGCGCGGAGGCTGACATGCAAGTCCTGGGAATGGAGACGGGCACGCTGTTCGGCGTGTCGACCACGGTGCTGCTGGCGACCTTCGTCGGCGGCTGGATCTGGGCCTGGCGGCCGGGCCGGCGCGCGGCCTTCGAGGCCGCGGCGCGGCTGCCGCTGGAAGACGACAACGACGCCAACGACGAGATCGCGATGGAGAACCGGCAATGACTGGCGCCTGGTCGCTGTACCTGATCGGCCTGATCGTGCTCAACATCGGCGGCTGCGCCTGGCTGCTGTGGTGGACCGCGCGCCGGCGCCCCGGCGACCCGGCGCCGACCGACACCAGCCACGTCTGGGACGGGGACATCACCGAGTACAACAAGCCGTTGCCGAAGTGGTGGATCAACCTGTTCTTCCTGACCATCGCGTTCGCGATCGGCTACCTCGCCTGGTTCCCCGGCTTCGGCAACTTCGCCGGCCTCGGCAAGTGGACGTCCAGGTCCGAGCACGACGCACGCAAGGCCATCGAGGACGCCCGGCTCGCCGCGACCTTCCGTCCCTACGACGGCAAGCCCCTCGACGCGCTGGCGCGCGACCCGCGCGCGCTCGCGCTCGGCCGCTCGATCTTCAGCAACAACTGCGCGACCTGCCACGGCTCGTCCGCGCAGGGCGCCACCGGCTATCCCAACCTCACCGACACCATCTGGCACTGGGGCGGCACGCCCGACCGCGTGCTGGAAACGGTGCTGGACGGGCGCGAGGGCGTGATGCCGTCGTGGGGCACCGTGCTGGCCGGCATGGGCGGCGACAACGCGGTCGACTACGTGGTCGCCTACGTGCGCACGCTGTCGGCGCCGGACACGCTGCAGAACAACTTCATGGCCGCGCAGGGCAAGCCGCTGTTCGAGAGCCTGTGCGTCGGTTGCCACGGCCCCGACGGCAAGGGCAACCCGCAGATGGGCGCGCCGGACCTGACCGATGCCTACTGGCTGTACGGCAACGGCAGCGAGGCACTGCACGAGACCATCGCCAACGGCCGCCACGGCAGCATGCCGGCGTGGCGCCCGCTGCTCGGCGAGACACGGGCGCGGCTCGCCGCGGCCTACGTGTGGTCGCTCTCGCACCACGACGGCGCCGGCGCGCCGGCGCCGGGCAAGGCGGCGCCGTGAACCGCGAGCCGGCCCCGCGCGGCCAGGGTGCGCCACCGGAGGGCGCGCCCTTCGACCATCCGCCACGGCCGCTGGTGCAACGGATCGGCGCCATCCTGTGGCCGAGCTTCTTCGCCGCGGGCGTGGCGACGATGGTGTTCTTCGCGTTCGTCGACCCGCTCATGCTGCGCGACCTGACCTTCCCCGCGCTGCCGATGACGCGCGAGCTGGGCTACACGGTCGGCTTCTTCATGTTCTGGCTGGCGACCGCGTCGTCCAGCCTGTTCACCTGGTGGCTGCTGCGCCCGGCCAGCCGCTTCAACCGCGCGTTGCGCTGAAGGCACGCGCGCGCCAAGAGGTTGCGTTGAACAAGTCCATCGACATCGCGCTCGCCGACGACGGCGGCGGTTCGTTCTACGTCAGCGAGCGCAAGGTCTATCCGCGCGACGTGAGCGGCCGCTTCGACCGCCTGCGCGTGGCCGCCGTGGCCTGGCTGCTCGGCATGTTCTACGGCTTCCCGTGGCTGCGCTGGGACGGGCGGCAGGCGGTGCTGTTCGACCTGCCGGCGCGCAAGTTCCACGTGTTCGGCCTGACCTTCTGGCCGCAGGACTTCCCGCTGCTGGCGCTGCTGCTGATCATCGCCGGCGTCTCGCTGTTCTTCTTCACCGCGCTCGCCGGGCGCCTGTGGTGCGGCTACGCCTGCCCGCAGACGGTGTGGACCGAGACCTTCCTGTGGATGGAGCGCTGGACCGAGGGCGACCGCAACGCGCGCATGAAGCTCGACGCCGCGCCTTGGTCGGCGCAAAAGCTGTTGCGGAAGGGCGCCAAGCACCTGCTGTGGGCGGTGTTCGCGCTGTGGACCGGCTTCACCTTCGTCGGCTTCTTCACCCCGGCCGCCAGCCTCGCCCACCGCCTGTTCGCGCTGCAGTGGGGCGGCTGGGAAACCTTCTGGGTGCTGTTCTATGCCCTGGCCACCTGGGGCAACGCCGGTTTCCTGCGCGAGCAGGTGTGCAAGTACATGTGCCCGTACGCGCGCTTCCAGAGCGCGATGTTCGACCGCGACACCCTGATCATCGCCTACGACCCGATGCGCGGCGAACCGCGCGGCCCGCGCAAGCGCGGCCTGCCCAGCGTGCTGGCGCGCGCCCGCGGCCTGCTCGACCTGCAGGCGGCCTGCGACTACGTGTTCCGCGCCAGCCGCCACCCGAGCGCGGCCGACGCGCGCGCGCAGGCCACCGGCACGATCACCTTCGACCAGCACGCCGCCGAGGCCGCGCCGCTGCCGAAGTTCGCGCCCGAGGAGCTCGGCGACTGCATCGACTGCACGATCTGCGTGCAGGTCTGCCCGGTCGGCATCGACATCCGCAACGGCCTGCAATACGAGTGCATCGCCTGCGGCGCCTGCGTGGACGCCTGCGACGACGTGATGGGCAAGCTCGGCTACGGCCCCGGCCTGATCCGCTACACCACCCAGAACGCGCTCGACGGCCAACCGACCCGGGTGATGCGCCCGCGCACCTGGCTGTACGGCGCGCTGCTGCTGGCGCTGCTGGCGGGGTTCGCCTGGGGCGTCGCGCACCGCAGCCCGCTCATCGCCGAGGTGCTGCGCGACCGCAACGCGCTGTACCGCGAGACCGGCCAGGCGATCGAGAACAGCTACACGCTGAAGATCGCCAACAAGTCCGACCGCGCCGCCCGCTATGCGGTCGTGCTGCAGTCGCCATCGCATGGGCTGGCGATGGCGCCGCTCACCGTCGACGTCGCCGCCGGCGCGGTGGTGTCGGTGCCGCTGACGGTCTCCGCGCCGCCCGCCGTGCGTGGTCGCCAGGACGTGAAATCCCAGGTGGGCGGGCGACAGGGCTGGGCGCACGACACCGTCGATTCCAGCTTCTTCGGTCCGTTGCAATGACCCGGGACATCCACGCGCGTTCGCCCTGGCGGCAGCCGATGGTGTGGCTGCTGGTCGCTATCCCGCTGCTGGCGGTGGTGGCCACCGCCGCGCTGGTCGTCGTCGCCGGCGGCCCCGGCGCCACCGACGACATCGCCGAGCCGGTCAAGCGCACCGCGCAGGTGCAGGTCGCCGACCTCGGCCCCGATGCGCACGCGCGCGCCCTCGGCCTGAGCGCGCTGGTACGCAGCGACAAGGGCGTGGTCGAGGTCCTGCCGGTGGCCGGCGACTTCGACCGCCACGCGCCGCTGACCGTCGCGCTGCGCCATCCCACGCTCGCGGCGATGGACCGGGTGCTGGTGCTGGAGCCGAACGACACCGGATGGCGCACGCGCGCGCAGGTGGACCCCGGCCACGACTGGAACGTGCAGGTCGACGGCGCCCACCAGGGCGCGTGGCGCCTGCAGGGCCGCTGGCCGGCGAAGCAGGCGGCGGTCTACGTCGCGCCCGCGGTGGGGCGGTGAACGCCGTCGCCGCCGGGCGGACCGCGCCCGCCGCGCATGGGGACGCGGCCGCGGCCGCGGCGCGCGGGGCGGCCGCCACCTGCTTCCACTGCCATGAACCGCTGCCGCCGTCGCCGGCGCGGCTGTTCCTCGACGGCGGCGAGCGCGCGTTCTGTTGCGACGGTTGCGCCGCGGCCGCGCAGTGGATCCGCGACGCGCGCCTGGACGACTACTACCGCCTGCGCAGCCAGCCCGCCGCGCGGGTCGCCGCCGACGACGCCGACCTCGCGCTGTGGGACCGCGAGGACGTGCTGGCCGACCACGCGCGCGCGGTGCCGGGCGGGCGCGAGCTCACCCTGCTCACCGACGGCATGCGCTGCGCCGCCTGCGCGTGGCTGATCGACCGCGCGCTGGCGCGCGAACCGGGGGTGCTCGAGGCCAGCGCGAACGCCGTGACCGGGCGCATCCGCATCGCCTGGGACCCGGCGCGCACGCCGCTGTCGGCGCCGCTGCGGCGGCTGCTCGCGCTCGGGTACCGGCCCTGGCTCGCCACCGGCGAGGCCGCCGAGCGCGCGCGCCGCGGCGAGCGCAACCGCTGGCTGCTGCGGCTCGGCCTGTCCGGGCTGGCGGCGATGCAGGCGATGATGTTCGCCGAGGCGCTGTACCTAGACACCAGCGGGCAGATGTCGCATGCGATGCGCGAGTTCCTGCGCTGGGTGACCTTCCTGGTGGCGACCCCGGTGGTGTTCTGGGCCGGATGGCCCTTCCTCGCCGGCGCGGCGCGCGAGCTGCGCGGGCGCCGGCCCGGCATGGACACGCTGGTGGCCGGTTCGACCCTGCTGGCCTATGCCGCCAGCGTCCTCGAAACCGTGCGCGGCGGGCCGCACGTCTGGTACGACGCGGCGGTGATGTTCGTGTTCCTGTTGCTGGCCGCGCGCATGCTCGAGCAGCGCGTGCGCGCCGCCGCCTCCGCGCAGGTGGATGCGTTGGCGCGGGTGCGGCCGGCGTTCGCGGTGCGCGAGCGCGCCGACGGCAGCCGGGAAACGGTCGCGCTGGGGCTGCTCGCGGCCGGCGACGTGCTGCGGGTGGCGGCAGGCGAAGCGGTCGCCGCGGACGGCCTGCTGCTGGATGCGTCGGCGGCCTTCGAGGAATCGCTGCTCACCGGCGAATCGCACCCGGTGCGCAAGGCCGCGGGGGACGCCGTGTACGCGGGCACGCTCTGCCGCGAGCAGCCGGCGCGGGTGCGCATCACCGCCACCGGCACGGCGACGCGGTTGTCGCAGCTGGCGCGGCTGGTCGAGCAGGCGCAGGCGCACCGGCCGCCGCTGGCGCGCGCGGCCGACCGCGTCGCCAGCGGGTTCGTGGTCGCGCTGCTGCTCGCGGCGGCGGTCGTCTACCTGGCGTGGCGCGTGCACGACCCAGCGCGGGCGTTCGAGGTCGCGCTGGCGCTGCTGGTGGTGAGCTGCCCGTGCGCGCTGTCGCTGGCGGTCCCGGCGGCGCTGGCCGCGGCCAACGGGGCGCTGGCGAGGATCGGCGTGCTGCCGGTGCGCGCGGACGCGCTGGAGCGGTTGGCCCGGGTGGACGACGTGGTGTTCGACAAGACCGGCACGCTCGGCGACGGCGCGCCCGTGCTGGCCGGCGTGGAGGCATTCGACGGGATGCCGCCCGGGCAGGCGTTGCGCATCGCCGCGGCGCTGGAACGCGACAGCGGCCATCCGCTGGCGATGGCGTTCGCCGGCGTGGCCGGCGACGAGCGCCCGGCTGGCCTGCGCGTCGCGCCCGGCCAGGGCGTGGAAGGCCGCCTGGCGGGCGTGCACTGGCGGCTCGGCCGCGCGGCCTTCGCCTGCACCGACCGCGACGACGGCGAGCACGGCGACGACGGGGCGCTCTGGCTCGGCGACGGCAGCCGCGCCGTGGCCCGCTTCCTCGTCCGCGAGCGGCAGCGCGACGGCGCGGCGAAGGCGCTCGATGTCCTGCGCGCGCAGGGCCTGGCGGTGCACCTCTACAGCGGCGACGCGGCCGCCAGCGTCGCCCGCTTCGCCACTCCGCTCGGCATCGACGATGCGCGCGCGCGGCAGTCGCCGGAAGACAAGCTGGCGCGGGTACGCGCGTTGCAGGCGCGGGGGCGCCGCGTGGCGATGGTCGGCGACGGCCTCAACGACGCGCCGGTGCTGGCCGGCGCCGACGTCTCGATCGCGATC
>JBQCFN010000027.1:0-2946 GCA_051959035.1 Lysobacteraceae bacterium
CTCTTCCGATCTCGACTTCGTCGCCGCGCGCGCCCGCGATCGCCTGCACGCCGTCGAGCGCGACCACGTCGTAGCCGTCGAACGCATCCAGCGCATCGCGCAGGCGCCCGCGCGCCGAGGCCAGCGGCAGGTAGGCGGCGCGGCGCCCGGCGCCGTCGGCCGCCGCGCACGCCGCGAGCGCGAGATGGGTCTTGCCGACCCCCGCCGGCCCCGCGAGGTAGAGCCAGTCCGCGCCCGGCTGCGTGGCCAGCGCGCGCAGCTGGTCGAGCGCGCCCGCGGGCGCGTCGACGAAGGTGTCCAGCCGCTGGTCGGGCGAATGCCGCAGGGCCAGCGGCAACTGCCCGCTGCCGGCGTTCATTCGGTGAGGTCCGGTCCCGGGATGTCGACGCCGTCGTCGAGCAGGATCGCCGGCCGCTCGCCCGCGTACAGGCGGCTGTGGGTGTAGCGCCCGTGGGCGTAGCGCAGCAGCACGTTGGCGACCGCCGCCACCGGCAGCGCCAGCAGCATGCCGAGGAAGCCGAACAGCTGGCCGCCGGCGAGCACCGCGAAGATCACCGCCACCGGATGCAGGCCGATCCGCCCGCCCACGAGCTTGGGCGTCAGCCAGTAGCTCTCCACCGCCTGGCCGAGGCCGAACACCAGCGCGACGCCCGCCAGGTGCTGCCAGTCGCCGAACTGCGCGAGCGCGGCGGTGCCGCCGAGGACGATCACCGTCGCCGGCCCGAGGTAGGGCACGAAGGTCAGCAGGCCGGCGAGCACGCCGATCAGGATGCCAAGGTCGAGCCCGATCGCCCACAGCCCCGCGCCGTACAGCACGCCGAGGATCAGCATCACCAGCAGCTGCCCGCGCAGGAAGGCGCCCAGCACTTCGCTCGACTCGCGCGCGAGCCGGCCGACGATGCCGGCGTGGTCGCGCGGCACCAGCGAGGCGACGCGTTCGACGAACAGGTCCCAGTCGCGCAGGAAGAAGAACGTCAGCACCGGCAGCAGCACCAGGTTGGCGATCCAGCCGAGCAGCGCGAAGCCCGAGCGCGACAGGTAGCCGAGCAGGGTCGCCGCCGCGCCGCCGGCGGCCTCCCAGTGCTGGCGGAACACGTCCAGCAGGCGCCGCGGGTCGAGCCATTCGACCAGGTGCAAGCCGGTCCTCGCCTCGACCCACGGCAGCGCGGTGCCGGTGAACCAGTCGCGGTAATGCGGCAGCGACACCACCAGCGTCACCATCTGCCGCTGCAGCAGCGGCAGCAATGCCAGCAGCGCGAGCAGCGCGATCGCCGCCATCACGCAGAACACGACGATCACCGCGGTGTTGCGCGGCAGCCGGCGCTCCAGCCGGTCGACCAGCGGATCGCCGAGCCAGCCGAGCAGCGCGGCGACCGCGAATGGCGTCAGCACCGGCGCCAGCAGCCACAGCAGCCAGCCGATGGCGAGCGCCAGCAGCCCCCACTGGAGGCGGCGCAGGAAGGTGGCGATGGCGAACTCCGGGCGGTCGCTCAAGCGCGCCTCAGTGCAGGACGAAGGTGGGCGTGCCGACCGCGCCGGTGTCCTCGAGGACGTCGCGGTCGAGCAGGCGGCGGAAGCCTTCCAGGCCGCTGACGAGGTCGAGGTCCGCCTCGAGCGCGTCGGGCGTCGCCTTCACCGGGGCGAAGCCGCGCACCACCGGCAGGTCCTGCAGGTACCCGGACAGGCGCATGTAGTCGTCGCCGCCGTGCAGGCCGGTGAACACCACGCGCACCACGCCGGGCTCGCCCACGGGCGGCGCCTTGGCGTAGCGGGCGAACAGCGCATCGGCGGCGCCGTCGGCGCCCGCGGCCATCGCGCGGCGCGCGTCGACGTCGCTGCTGCTCCACTGGTCGAGCACGCGGCCCTTGTCGACGAAGGTCCAGTCGGCGGTCCAGCCGCCGGCGCTGCGGTAGAGCTTGCCGATCAGCTGCATCGGCGGGCTGTAGCGCGCGGACAGGCGGCTGATGACGCTGGCGTCGCCGCGCCAGATCGCGCCGACCGCGGCCTGCTCGGCGGCGCTGCCCGACGGCAGGCCGAGCTTGTAGCCGCGCGCCCTGGCGCGGTCGAGCACGGAACGCGCGGCGCCGGCCTGGGCGAGCGCGACCAGGCGCGGCCCGCTGCCGTCGTCGATCGCCAGCCACAGCACCGGCTTGGGCCGCGGCTCGTCCCACACCGGCAGGCCGAGCGCGGCGATCAGGGTGTCGACCTTGTCCTGGTCGAAGCGGACGATGAGGGTGGTGGCGTAGCTCGGCGCGCCGGTAACCGGCGAAACGCCTTCGTCCTGGCGGTAGTCGTAGCCGTCGACGTAGTCGCCGGCATCGCGCAGCTCCTGGGCGACGCCGGGGCGCTGGGTCACGCCGCGGTCGCCGGTGATCCGCTGCAGCACCAGCCCGAGCGCCCGGCTGAAACCGGCCTTGCGCTGCGGCTCGCCCTGGCTCTGCACGGTGGTCTCGGCCTGGTACGGGCCCTGCGCCTGCGGGCGGTCGCCTTCCACGCGCTGAGCCCACGCCAGCGTGAAGACCATCCACAGGCCCGCCACCGCCAAGCACCGCATCCAGTTCCGCATCGTCCGTCCAGCGCAAGCCACCAGACGCAAGATGGTGCCGCAGGCCGCGTGGCGCGTCCATGCGGAGGGTTTGCGGGCATCGCTCGCCAGCGGAATGGCCGGTTGGTGGCAGCCCCGAGGACGCCGCCGGTCCGCTGGAACCGTCCCGATGGAAGCTCACCTCCTGCCAGGCGCGCCGCCGGCCGGGGCCAACGCAATGCCCCGGCCTCCCGGACGCGGGCCGAGCCGGCCTTCCGCTGCCGAGGAGACGGGAATCCACGGGCTGTTCGGGGCGCCGCCGCTTGGTCGCGACGCATCCCAGGCTTTCCCAAAACGCCGCCACTCCCTCACCGAGCGCCCGGGAGGGCGGGGGCGTTGCGAGCAGCGCGCCATGGAGGGCG
>JBQCFN010000028.1:0-6975 GCA_051959035.1 Lysobacteraceae bacterium
TGCAGCCGCGAGCTCTGCCTTTCAGGAACGCCCGGCGTCCGGCCGAAGATGCCCCGGCCAATGCGGGAGCGGACGCCCATCCGCGCGCCGACGGGCGCTGCATGCGCGCATGCCTACAATGCCGCGGCGCGTTTCCGGGAGTGTCGCCATGCTTGCGCCGAGCTATCCCTACTACCTCGCCAACCGGCCGGTCGCGGCCAACAGCGACCTCGTGGTGCTGGACAAGTACAGCGGCGAGCGCGCCACCGCGGTCGCGCTGGCGGACGCACGCGCGATCGAACGCGCCATCGCCGCCGCCCACGCGGCGCGCCCGGCGATGGCGGCGTTTCCCTCCGACGCGCGCCGCGACGTGCTCGAGCACTGCGTGCGCCGCTTCGGGGAGCGGCGCGAGGAACTCGCGCTGGCGCTCTGCCTCGAGGCCGGCAAGCCGATCCGCGACGCGCGCGGCGAAGTCGCCCGCCTGGTCGACACCTTCCGCATCGCCGCCGGCGAGGCCACGCGCATCGGCGGCGACGTGCTCGACCTCGACGTGTCGGAGCGCGCGCGCGGCTACCGCGGCATGACCCGGCGCGTGCCGGTCGGTGCGTGCAGCTTCATCACGCCGTTCAACTTCCCGCTCAACCTGGTCGCGCACAAGGTCGCGCCGGCGATCGCGGCGGGCTGCCCGTTCGTGCTCAAGCCGTCGGAGCGCACGCCGGTCGGCGCGCTGATCATCGGCGAGGTGCTGGCGGAAACCGCGCTGCCGGAGGGCGCATTCTCGATCCTGCCGTGCAATACCGAAGACGCCGCGCCGCTGGTCGAGGACGATCGCCTGGCCCTGCTCAGCTTCACCGGCGGCCAGGTCGGTTGGCAGCTGAAGGCGCGCGCGGGGCGCAAGAAGGTGACCCTGGAGCTCGGCGGCAACGCCGCCTGCATCGTCGACGCGGATCCGGGCGTGGACCCCGAAACCCTGGTCGAGCGGCTGGTGTTCGGCGCGTATTACCAGTCCGGGCAGAGCTGCATCAGCGTGCAGCGCCTGCTCGTGCACCGGCAGGCCTACGCCATGGTCCGCGAGCGCCTCGCCGCCGCGGTGTCCGCGCTGCGCATGGGCGATCCGCGCGATGAGCGGACCTTCATCGGCCCGATGATCGACGAAGCGGCGGCGCGACGCGTGCAGCAGTGGATCGAGGACGCCATCGCGCGCGGCGCCACCCGCCTCGCCGGTGGCGAGCGGCGCGGGACGCTGCTGCCGGCGACGCTGCTGGAAGGCGTGCCGCGCGACTGCGACCTGTACCGGCAGGAGGCGTTCGGCCCGGTCGCCATGCTGGAGCCCTTCGACGATTTCGACGACGCGCTGGCGCGCGCCAACGACAGCGACTACGGCCTGCAGGCCGGCGTGTTCACCGCCTCGCTCGCGCACGCGCTGCGCGCCTGGGACGTGCTCGAGGTGGGCGGCGTGGTGGTCGGCGACGTGCCCAGCTTCCGCGTCGACAACATGCCCTACGGCGGCGTGAAGCGCTCGGGCCTCGGGCGCGAGGGCGTGCGCTGCGCGATCGAGGACATGACCGAGCCACGGCTGCTGGTGCTGCGCGGATGAGCCCGCGCTGAACCCGGCCGGCGCGCCGCCGGAGCACGGCGACGCGACTTTCACGCCTGCTTGGACGCGCCTGTGACAGCTTGCCTCGTCTTTCACGAGGAGGCTCCGGATGCGCCCGCGCGCCGCGCTGCTGCTTGCCCTGTTGCCGATCGCCGGCGCCGCCGCGCTGCAGCGCGCGGACGACGCCGACGCACTGGTCGTCGTCACCGCGCACTGGCGCGACCGTGCGCAGCTGCAATGGATCGCCTCGCGCTTCCAGCACCTGCGCATCGACGCGCGCGCGCATACCGCGCAGGCAGAGGCCAGCCGCGAGGACTACCTGGCGCTGCGCCGAGCGGGCATCCGGGTGGACATCGACCAGGACGCGACCGCGCGCATGCGGCGCGCCGAGGCCGGTATCCGTGCGGCCGCCCAACGCCGCGCCCTCGCCCGCGCAGGCGGCGCGCGCACGCAGTCGCTGGTGGTGGGCAGCCAGGACAGCATTCCCGGCTACGCCTGCTACCGCACGGTCGAGGAGACCTACGCCACCATGGACAGCCTGGTGGCGACCCACCCGTCGCTCGCGAAGGTCGTCGACATCGGCCCGACCTGGAGCGGGGCGTACCGCATGCGCGCGCTGGAGCTGACCAATGCGGCCACCGACGCGGCACTGCCCAACAAGCCGACGATGGTCGCGGTCGCCTCGATCCACGCGCGCGAATACACGCCGGCCGAACTGCTCACCCGCTTCGGCGAGTGGCTGGCCAACGGCTACGGCAACGACGCGCAGGCGACCTGGCTGCTCGACAACTTCAAGTTCGACCTCGTGCTGCAGGGCAATCCGGACGGCCGCAAGAAGGCCGAAGCGGGGCTGTCGTGGCGCAAGAACACCGACACCAGCAACGGCACCTGCAGCGCCAATGCCTACGGCATCGACCTCAACCGCAATTTCAACTTCCGCTGGAACAGCGTGTCCGGCGGTTCCAGCGCCGACCCCTGCAACTCGACCTACCATGGGCCCGCGGCGGCCTCGGAGCCGGAGACGCGCGACCTGCTGCGCTACATCGCCGGCACCCGCGACAGCAGCGGCGCCTACCGCGGCGGCGCCCTCCCCGACCGCCGCAACGACGACACGGTGAGCGCTGCACCCAGCGACTACCGCGGCCTGTTCCTCGACCTGCACAGCTACAACCAGCTGGTGCTGTGGCCGTGGTCGTTCAGCCGCACCGGCAGCCCCAACGCCGGGCCGCTGCGCACCTTCGGCCGGCGCCTGGCGTACTTCAACGGCTACCAGCCGGCGCAGTGGATCAGCATGTACGCCGCCGACGGCACCGACACCGACGCCGTGTACGGGCTGCTCGGCGCGCCGAGCTACACGATCGAGCTCGGCCAGGCCTTCTTCGAGGACTGCGCCACGTTCGAGTCGTCGACCTATCCGAAGAACCTCGCCGCGCTGAAATACGCGGCGCGCAACCTGTGGGCGCCGTACGTCTACCCGGCCGGCCCCGACACCACGTCGCTCAGCGCTTCCGCCGGCTTCGTGCTGCCGGGCACGCCGGTCACGATCACCGCGACCAGCGACGACGGCGTCTTCAACCAGGGCAACGGCACCGAGCCGGTGCAGGCGATCGCTTCCATCAGCGCCTACCTCGACGCACCACCCTGGGCCAGTGGCGCCACGTCCGCGGCGATGGCGCCCAGCGACGGCCGCTTCGACGCCAGCCGCGAGAGCGCCAGCATCCGCATCGACACCGGCAACCTCGCGCCGGGCCGCCACGTCGTCTATGTGCGCGCCACCGACGCCGCCGGCCAGGCGGGCACGCCGCAGGCGGTGTACTTCACCGTCGCGCGGGTACGGGCCGAAACCGGCGGCACGCCCCCGGCCGCGAGGACGACCGGCCTGCCGCCGCGCGGCATCGCGCCCACCGCCTCGCCGCCGGGAGCGGCCGGGATCGAGGCGGGGCGCGGATCGGGCGGCGGCGCACGCGCCGCCGGCGAACGGATGCGTTAGGCGCCTTCGAGGTCGTGCGCGCCCAGCGGCGTGACCGCGGGCCGGCCGTACAGGAACCCCTGCCCGTAGAGGCAGCCGAGCTCGCGCAGGATGTCGCGCTGGTGCTCGGTCTCGATGCCCTCGCCGATGGTGTCGATGCCGAGCGTGTTGGCCAGCGCCAGGATGGCACGGACCAGCGCGAGGCTTTCGGCGTGGGTATCGCCGTCCAGGCCGGCGACGAAGCTGCGGTCGATCTTCATCGCGTGGATCGGGAAGCGGTGCAGGTAGCTCAGCGCCGAGAAACCGGTGCCGAAGTCGTCCAGCAGCGCGAGCACGCCGCGGTCGCGCAGGATGTTGAGCATGCGCAGCGCGCGCGGGGCATCGTCGAGCAGCGCCACCTCGGTGATCTCGATGCGCAGGCGCGCCGGGTCCACGCCGGCGTCGTCCAGCAGGCGCAGCAGCCGCTCGGCGAAGTCGTCCGAGCGCAGGTGGCGCGGCGAGACGTTGATCGACACATAGCCTTCGTCGCGATCGCGCAGCCAGGCGATCACGCGCTCGTACAGCAGCCAGTCGACCTGTTCGATCAGGCCGCTGTCCTCGCCCACGCCGATGAACTCGGCCGGCGGCAGCGCCCCGTGCAGTTCGTGGTTCCAGCGCAGCAGCGCCTCGTGGCCGACCACCAGGCCGTCGGACAGGCGCACGATCGGCTGGAAGTGCGGGACGAAGGCGTCGTTGAGGATGGCGCGGCGCAGGTCGGCCTCGAGGTCGAGCAGGCGGATCGCGTGCGCGCGCATCGCCTCGTCGAACAGCGCGCTGCGGTCACGGCCCTCGGCCTTGGCGCGGTACATCGCGGCGTCCGCGTCGCGCAGCAGCTCTTCGCCCAGCCGGTAGCGCGGCTGCCAGAGCGCGATGCCGATGCTGGCCGAGGGGAACAGCTCGCGCCCGGCGATCCACAGCGGCTTGCCGAGCGCCTCGAGCAGCCGCGCGGCCAGGGCCTCGGCCTCGGCCGCGTTGGCCACCGGCTCGGCCAGCAGCGCGAATTCGTCGCCGCCGAAGCGCGCGACCACCCCGCCCTCGCCCAGCACCCGGCTGATCCGCCGGCCGACCTCGACCAGCATCTCGTCGCCGGCCGCATGGCCGATCGAGTCGTTGATCAGCTTGAAGCGATCGAGGTCGACGAACAGCACCGCGAACGCCGATCCACCGGGGCCGCGCGCGCGGCGGATCGCGTCGTCCAGGCGCTCCAGCAGGTGCGGCCGGTTGGGCAAGCCGGTCAGCGCGTCGTGGCGGGCCTGGTGGGTGAGGCGCTGCTCGGCGCGCAGGCGCTCGCTGATCTGCGAGCGCAACTCGCGGTTGGCGCCGGCGAGCTCCTGGGTGCGCGCGGCGACCCGGAACTCCAGCTCGGTGTGCGCGGCCTGCAACCGCTCCTGCGCCTGCTTGCGGGCGAGGCCGCCACCGATGTGGTGGGCGACGAAGGTCAACAGTTCCTGGTCGGCGGGCGTGAAGCTGATCTCCGACGTGTAGCTCTGCACCGCGATCGCGCCGACCACGCTGCCGTCGCGCAGCAGCGGCACGCCGAGCCAGCAGTGCGACAGCGAGCCGTGGGTGCGCACCGCGCCGGCGGCCTCCAGCTCCGCGATGCGCGCGCGGTCGGCCAGCAGCGGCTCGCCGTGGGAGATCACGTATTCGGTCATGCCCATCGCGAGCTTGCGCGTCGCGCGGTGCGGATCGCGCTCGTCCACCGAGTACGGGAACTCGATCTGCTCGCCGTCGCCGGTCAGCAGGGCGATGTAGAAATTGCGCGCGTACAGCAGCTCGCCGACGATCCAGTGCACGTCGGCGTAGAAGCGCTCCAGCGTGCCGGCGGTGACCGACAGCTCGGTGATCCGGTACAGCGCGCGCTGCAGCTTCTCGGCGCGCTGGCGCTCGATGATCTCCGCCTGCAGCACGAGGTTGGCCTGCTGCAGCTCCAGCGTGCGCGCGTCAACGCGGCGCTCCAGCTCGACCTGCACCTGCTTGCGGTCCAGCGCGGTCTGGATGTGCTGCGCCACGTATTCCAGCAGCGCGCGGTCCTCGTCGGTGTACAGGCCCGGGCGGTCGTAGCTCTGCACCACGATCGCGCCGCTGACGCGGTCGTCGCGGCGCATCGGCACGCCGAGCCAGTCGGCGCTGTCGGGGCCGTGGCGGGCGTCGCGCTTCACGCCCATCTCGCTGCGCAGCCGCGCGGACGGGCCGCGCAGCGGCTTGCCGTGGTGGAGCAGCGTGACGGTCAGGCTGTTGCCCATCTCGGCGACCGGGATCTCGCTCTCGGGATCCGGCTCCCAGGGGTCGCGCTGGTCGGCGAAGTACAGGAAGCGCACCGACTCGTGCAGCTCGTCGTACAGCACGATGAAGAAGTTGGCGGCGTACATCAGCCCGCCGACGAGGGCGTGGATGCGGCCGAGCATCTCGCCCATCTCGAGGTTGGCGCTGGCGAGGTCGGCGATCTCGTACAGCGCCCGCTGCAGGCGCTGGGTGCGCTGCAGCGAATCGATGCGCGCCTTGGCGCGGCGGGCCGCGACCGTGGCCGCCACCGTGCGCCGCGCCAGCGCGCGCCAGCCGTCGAGCGTCCGCGCGGGCACCGGCTCGGCCAGGTGCAGCGCCAGCACGCAGCGCGCGCCGGCGTCGTCCCAGGCCTCGACCAGCCCGGCCGGGGTGGGGGATGGCGCCTCGCCGTCCAGGGCCCGCCCGGCCAGCGCCCGCAGTGCCGGCGACACGCCGGGGGAGGCGGCGAGTTCCGCGTCGCCCTCTTCCGCCCGCCAGAGGGCCAGCACCTGGCTACCGGCCGGCAGGGGCGCGAGCAGTGCGTCGACGAAACCGTCCGCGTCCGGCACGGCCGGCGTGGCGACCGCCAGGTCGTCCGCGGCCCGCTCGGCGGTGAGGCTCCCCCTGCTCATGGGGCGAGCATAGCGCGCGCGGGCCGGGTGGGAACCCCGCCCGTCCCGCATGGCCGTTCCCGGCGGGATGATCCTCGCCCAGCCCCGTCCCGGCTTCCCGCCGGTGGCCGCAACGCTTACCCTGCCGCGGATGAACGACGCGCCGGCACAGCCCAGCGACGAGGCGCTGATGCTGGCCTGGGCCGGCGGCGACGGCGAGGCGTTCGCGCCGCTGTACGCCCGCCACCGCACCCGCCTGTACCGCTACCTGCTGCGCCAGCTGCGCGAACCGTCGCTGGCCGACGAGCTGTTCCAGGACGTGTGGCAGCGGGTCGTCGCCGCGCGCCGCGGCTGGACGCCCGACGCCAGCTTCGCGACCTGGCTGTACCGCATCGCCCACAACCGTCTGGCCGACCACTGGCGCGCGCTGCAGCACCGCCCGCCCGCGCCGGCCGACGCCGACGAGCGCGCCGCGCGCATACCCGATCCCGACACGCCCGAGCGCACGCTGTCGG
>JBQCFN010000029.1:0-4387 GCA_051959035.1 Lysobacteraceae bacterium
AGCGCGTCGAGCTCGGCGTCGAAGCCCTCGGCGAAGACGCCGCCGTCGCGCGCGAGGACCGGCGGCTGCGGCACGATCGCGCGGCGCAGCAGGTCGGCGTGCGCGTCGTGGGCGCCGCATTCGGCCACCAGCGCCTGCAGCCGCGGCGAATCCAGCGGCGCCAGCAGCGCGCGCACCCGCGGCAGCAGGCCGAGGCCGTCGCGCAGTGTGGACAGGTCGCGCGGCCGCGCGCTGCGCAGGGCGATCCGCGAGAGGATGCGCTCGAGGTCGCCGAGCGCGCGGAAGGCCTCGCGCAGGTCGGCGTCGGTGCGGTGGTCGATGAGCGTGGCCACCGCGTGCTGGCGCTCGCCGACCACGCGGCGGTCGCGCAGCGGCCGGTGCAGCCAGCGCCGCAGCAGGCGCCCGCCCATCGGCGTGACCGTGCTGTCGAGCACGCCGAGCAGGGTGGTCTTCGTATCGCCGTCGACGCGGGTGTCGAGTTCGAGGTGGCGGCGGGTCGCGGCGTTCATCGCGATCGCGCCGTCGCTGGCCTCGACCGCGATCGCGGTGAGGTGCGGCAGGCGCTGCTTCTGGGTTTCCTCGACGTAGCCGAGCAGGGCGCCGGCGGCCGCGACCGCGCGCGGCCGCTCCTCGATGCCGAAGCCGGTGAGGTCGTGCAGGCCGAAGAACGCCAGCAGCTGCCGCCGCCCGCTGTCGGCATCGAACAGCCACGGCGCGCGCCGCCGCAGGCCATGGCGCGCGAGCACCGCGGCGGGCCAGCCGTCCTCGTCGGGTACCAGCACCTCGGCCGGCTCCAGCCGGGCGAGCTCGGCCTCGAGCGCATCGTCGCCGTCCACCTCGTTGACCAGGAAACGGCCGCCGGCGAGGTCGGCCCACGCCAGGCCGTAGCCGGTGCGGTCGCGCGAGAGCGCCAGCAGCAGGGTGTCGCGGCGCTCGCTGAGCAGCGCCTCGTCGGTCACCGTGCCGGGGGTGACGATGCGCACGACCTTGCGCTCGACCAGGCCCTTGCTGGCCGCGGGGTCGCCGATCTGCTCGCAGATCGCCACCGACTCGCCCAGCGCCACCAGTCGCGCGAGATAACCCTCGTACGCATGCACCGGCACGCCGGCCATCGGGATCGGCTGGCCGGCCGACGCGCCGCGCTGGGTCAGGGTGATGTCGAGCAGCTTCGCCGCCTTGCGCGCGTCGTCATAGAACAGCTCGTAGAAGTCACCCATCCGGAAGAACAGCAGCACGTCCGGATGCTCGGCCTTGGCGGCGAAGAACTGGCGCATCAGGGGCGTGTGCTGTTCGGCGGACATCCGTGCTGAAATTGGGAGCGGGAAAAGGCCGCCTAGTTTGCCGGAGTTTCGATGCCATCCGCGCCCGACGATGCCGCGCTGCACGCGCAGGCCGAACGCCTCGGCACCCGCCTGCGCGCCGCGCGCCTGGTGCTGGTCACCGCCGAGAGCTGCACCGGCGGCTGGATCGCCAAGACCGCGACCGGGGTCGCCGGCAGCTCGGACTGGTTCGACTGCGGGATGGTCGCCTACAGCTACGAGGCCAAGCAGGCGCTGCTCGGGGTGCGGCCGGAGACGCTCGAGCAGTTCGGCGCGGTCAGCCGGGAGACGGTGGTGGAGATGGTCTCCGGCGCCCTGGCCCATTCCGGCGCCAGCGTCGCGGTCGCGGTGACCGGGATCGCGGGGCCCGGCGGCGGCACGGCCGACAAGCCGGTCGGCACCGTATGGATCGCCTGGAAGCGCCGCGGCGGCTATCCCACCGCCGAACTGTTCCACTTCGACGGCGACCGCGACGCGGTGCGACGGCAGACCGTGGCGGCGGCGCTGGAGGGGCTGGAAGCCTTGGCGGGCTGAACGTTGACGGCCACGGCCGGTTAGTAGTATTACTACTAACCATGCAGATGACCGACACCCAGCAGGCGATCCTCGCGATGATCGCCGAGCGCATCGAGGCCGAGGGCATGCCGCCCTCGCAGGCGGAGATCGCGCGCGCGTTCGGCTTCAAGGGCGTGCGCGCGGCGCAGTACCACCTGGAGGCGCTGGAAGCGGCGGGGGCGATCGAACGCATCCCCGGCCGCGCCCGCGGCATCCGCGTGCGCCAGGCGCCGCCGCCGCTGCAGCCGGCGCTGGCGCTGGCCACCGCCGAGGACGACACCCTGCGCCTGCCGGTGCTCGGCCAGGTCGCCGCGGGCCTGCCGATCGGTGCGGACATCGGCAGCGACGAGGTGGTGCTGCTCGACCGCGTGCTGTTCTCGCCCGCGCCCGACTACATGCTCAAGGTCAAGGGCGACTCGATGCGCGATGAGGGCATCTTCGACGGCGACCTGATCGGCGTGCACCGCACCCGCGACGCGCGCTCCGGGCAGATCGTGGTGGCGCGGATCGACGAGGAGATCACCGTCAAGCTGCTGAAGATCGGCAAGGAGCGCATCCGCCTGCTGCCACGCAATCCGGACTATCCGCCGATCGAAGTGCAGCCCGGGCAGGACTTCGCGATCGAAGGCCTGTACTGCGGGCTGGTCCGGCCGAACCGGCACGCGCGGTGAGCCCGGCGCCGGCGCGGGGTTTTCCGACACGCCCGCGCGCCGCCGGGCGATGCCGGCCCGCCAGCGCCGGCGCTAGTTTTCCGATCGTGGCGCCGCCGTCTCAACCTGCGCGACCACGACCTTCCAACCTATCCCCATCCCGCTGACCACCAAGGACTCCACGATGGACGAGAACAAGAAGCGCGCCCTGTCGGCCGCCCTGGGCCAGATCGAAAAGCAGTTCGGCAAGGGCTCGGTGATGCGCATGGGCGACCGCAGCGTGGAGGCGGCCGAGGTCGTCGGCACCGGCTCGCTGATGCTGGACATCGCGCTGGGCATCGGCGGCCTGCCCAAGGGCCGCGTGGTCGAGATCTACGGCCCGGAGTCCTCCGGCAAGACCACCCTGACGCTGCAGGCGATCGCCCAGTGCCAGAAGGCCGGCGGCACCTGCGCCTTCATCGACGCCGAGCACGCGCTCGACCCGATCTACGCGCAGAAGCTCGGCGTGAACATCGACGACCTGCTGGTGTCGCAGCCCGACACCGGCGAGCAGGCGCTGGAGATCGCCGACATGCTGGTGCGCTCCAATGCGGTCGACATGGTGGTGGTCGACTCGGTCGCCGCGCTCACGCCCAAGGCGGAGATCGAGGGCGTGATGGGCGACCAGCTCCCCGGCCTGCAGGCCCGCCTGATGAGCCAGGCCCTGCGCAAGCTCACCGGCAACATCAAGCGCAGCAATACCCTGGTCATCTTCATCAACCAGCTGCGCATGAAGATCGGCGTGATGATGCCGGGCCAGAGCCCGGAAACCACCACCGGCGGCAACGCGCTCAAGTTCTACGCCTCGGTGCGCCTGGACATCCGCCGCATCGGCTCGATCAAGAAGGGCGACGAGATCATCGGCAACCAGACCCGCATCAAGGTGGTCAAGAACAAGCTGGCGCCGCCGTTCAAGCAGGTCATCACCGAGATCCTGTACGGCGAGGGCATTTCGCGCGAGGGCGAACTGATCGACATGGGCGTGGACGCCAAGCTGGTCGAGAAATCCGGCGCCTGGTATGGCTACGACGGCGAGCGCATCGGCCAGGGCAAGGAGAACGCCCGCCAGTACCTCAAGGAAAACCCCGCTGTCGCCGCGAAGCTCGAGGCGGCGCTGCGCGAGAAATTCGTGCCGGCGGACGCGCCGCCGGCGGGCGGCGAGGGCGACGACGCCTGAGTCCCGGCCACGCATGGCGGACGAGCAGGGCAGGGGCGACGGAGTGCCGGTGCCGGTGCCGGTGCCGGCAGGCGGCGGGGAAGCCGACGGCCGGGACGGCGCCGGCAGGCCCCGGCGCAAGCGACGCGAGCCGACTCCGACCCAGCGCGCGCTCGGCCTGCTGGTCCGGCGCGAGCACTCGCAGCGGGAACTGACCCGCAAGCTGGTCGCGCGCGGCATCGAGGCGGGCGAGGCCGAAGCCGCCGTCACCCGCCTGCGCGACGCCGGCTGGCAGGACGACGTCCGCTTCGCCTGCAGCCTGGCGCGTTCGCGCGCCGCCAACGGCTACGGCCCGCTGTACATCCGCGCCGAGCTTGGCACCCACGGGCTGCCGGAGCAGGCCGCCACCGTGGCGTTCGACGCGTTGGCCGAGGCCGGCGAGGACGACTGGCCGCGCGCGGCGGCGGAGCTGGTGCGACGCCGGTTCGGCGCGGTGGCGGGCGATCCCGCGCGGGCGCGCAAGGCGGCGGACTTCCTGGCCCGTCGAGGTTTCGATGGCGACAGCATCCGCGCGGCGGTGCGGGGGCTGCCGGACGACTTCTAGGCGGCGGCCCGCCATGGCGCGGAGACCGCCGCGATCACCCGGTTACTCCTCAATCCCGGCGCGA
>JBQCFN010000030.1:0-11127 GCA_051959035.1 Lysobacteraceae bacterium
GGTCGACGGCATTCCCGCGCTGGTCGACGCGATCCGCGACGGCCGCGTCGATCGCGTCTTCAACATCCTCCACGGCAACAAGGGCGGTGGCGAGGACGGCGTGCTGCAGGGCCTGCTGGAAGCGCTGCGCGTGCCGTACACCGGCTCGGGCGTGCTGGGCACCGCGCTGGCGATGGACAAGATCCGCAGCAAGCAGGTGTGGCTGAGCCTGGGCCTGCCCACGCCGACCTACGTGCGCCTGGCCAAGGGCGAGGACGTGCACGCCGCCGCGCGGCGGATCGGCCTGCCGGTGATCGTCAAGCCGTCGTGCGAAGGCTCCAGCGTCGGCGTCTCGCGCGTGTTCACCGACGCCGACCTCGACGGCGCGGTCGCGCTCGCCGCGCAGTATCCGGGCGAGCTGCTGGTCGAGCAGCTGATCGAGGGCGACGAGCTGACCGTCGGCGTGCTCGGCGACGTCGCCCTGCCGTCGATCCGCATCGTGCCCAAGGGCCAGTGGTACGACTACCACGCCAAGTACGTCGCCGAGGACACCCAGTACCTGTGCCCGGGCCTGGAAGGCGGCGCCGAGGACGAGATCCGCCAGCTCGCGCTGGATGCGTTCCGCGCGCTCGGCTGCAGCGGCTGGGGCCGCGTGGACGTGATGCGCGACCGCGCCAGCGGCCGCTTCTTCCTGCTGGAAGTGAACACCGCGCCGGGCATGACCAGCCATTCGCTGGTGCCGAAGGCGGCGCGCCAGCTTGGACTGGAATTCGACGCGCTGTGCTGGCGCATCCTCGAGCAGACCCTGGAGGCGCCGGCGCCGTGAACGCCTTGCTGCGCATCCTCGCCTGGACGCTCGCGCTGGCACTGGTCGTGCTGCCGGTGGTCGCGGTCGTCAACGGCTGGGTCGGCGCGGAGCGCTGGCCGCTGCGCACGCTGCGCGTGCAGGGCGAGCTGCACCGGGTCGACGCCGCGAAGTTGCGGGCGACGGTGCTGCCCTACGCGCGCGCCGGCTTCTTCGCGGTGCGCCTGGCCGACGCGCAGGAAGCGGTCGCGCGGCTGCCGTGGGTGGAGCGCGCGGAAGTGCGCAAGCGCTGGCCGGACGTGCTGGAAGTGAGCGTGGTCGAGCACCAGCCGTTCGCGCGCTGGGGCCGCGACCGCGTGCTGTCGCGCCGCGGCCAGCTGTTCCCGCTGCGCGGCGCCACGGTGCCCGCCGGCCTGCCGCTGCTCGACGGCCCCGACACGCGCGTGCCCGACGTGGTCGCGCTCTACAACGAGGCGAACGCGCTGTTCGCGCCCGGCGGACTGTCGGTGCGCGCGCTGGCGCTCGATCGCCGCGGCAGCTGGTCGCTCACGCTGTCCAACCGGGCGCGGGTGGTGGTCGGCAGCCAGGAACCGCAGGCGCGCCTGGCCCGCTTCGCGCGCCTGCTGCCGCAGTTGCTGTCGCAGAAGCAGCAGCCGCTGGAAAAGGCCGACCTCCGCTACACCAACGGGTTCGCGCTGAGCTGGGGCGAGGCCGCGCGACAGGACGGCACGGGCGACGCGTCCGCCGCCGCCGCGGGGCCGGCCCGGGCGATGGCGATCCGCACGGCAGCACCCCGAGTTCTGGAACAGGCAGGAACATGAACCGCAAAGGCGATAAGTCGCTCATCGTCGGACTCGACATCGGCACCTCCAAGGTGGTCGCGCTGGTCGGCGAATATTCGCCCGGCAACCCGATCGAGGTGATCGGCATCGGCTCGCACGAGTCGCGCGGCCTGCGCCGCGGCGTGGTCGTGGACATCGACTCGACCGTGCAATCGATCCAGCGCGCGATCGAGGAGGCCGAGCTGATGGCCGGCTGCGAGATCCGCTCGGTGTACGCCTCGATCTCCGGCAACCACATCCAGTGCCGCAACTCGCAGGGCATCGCGCCGATCCGGGACGGCGAGGTCACCTACGCCGACCTCGACCGCGTGCTGGAGGCGGCCAAGGCGGTAGCGGTGCCGGCCGACCAGAAGATCCTCCACGCGATCCCGCGCGACTACGTGCTCGACGATTCGCAGGAAGGCATCCGCAACCCGGTCGGCATGAGCGGCGTGCGCCTGGAGGTGCACGCCCACCTGGTGATCTGCGCGCAGTCGGCCGCCGCCAACATCAGCAAGTGCGTGCAGAAGTGCGGGCTGCAGGTCGACGACCTGATCCTCGGCGTGCTGGCGTCGAGCCAGGCCGTGCTCACCGCCGACGAGCGCGAGCTCGGCGTGGTGCTGGTCGACATCGGCGCCGGCACCACCGACATCGCGGTGTTCGTGCACGGCGCGATCGCGCACACCGCCTCGCTGCCGATCGCGGGCGACAAGGTGACCGAGGACATCGCGCACATGCTGCGCACGCCGACCCCCGAGGCAGAGCAGATCAAGGTCCGCTACGCCTGCGCGCTGGCGCAGCTGGCCACGTCGGAGGAATCGATCCAGGTGCCGAGCGTCGGCGACCGCCCGCCGCGCCGCCTGCCGCGCCAGTCGCTGGCGCAGGCGGTGCAGGCCCGCTACGAGGAGATCTTCGAGATGGTGCAGGCGGAACTGCGCCGCTCGGGCTTCGAGCAGCACGTGCGCGCCGGCATGGTGCTGACCGGCGGCGCCGCGAAGATGGAAGGCGTGGTCGAGCTCGCCGAGGAGATGCTGCAGATGCCGGTGCGGGTGGGCATCCCGCAGCACGTCACCGGCCTGGGCGAGGTGGTCGGCAACCCGGTGCACGCGACCGGCGTCGGCCTGCTGCTGATGGGCAGCCAGATCGAGCATCCGCGCCGGCCGACGCTGCCGACGGGGCGCGCGGGCAGCTTCCTGACGAAACTGAAGAACTGGTACCGCGGCGAATTCTGATTCAGCGCCGCGCGCGAGGGCGCGCGTGGCGGTCGAGGGGCGGAAGGGCGATTGCAGGCGATTGGAAGTACCCGATTCGACAACAGCACCACATAACAAGAGGACACGGACATGGCGCACTTCGAACTGGTGGAAAAGATGGCCCCGAACGCGGTCATCAAGGTGGTCGGCGTGGGCGGCGGCGGCGGCAACGCGGTCGCGCACATGGTCAACGGCAGCGTGGACGGGGTGGAGTTCATCACCGCCAACACCGACGCGCAGGCGATCAAGAACTGCGGCGCCAAGCTGCAGCTGCAGCTCGGCAGCAACGTCACCAAGGGCCTGGGCGCCGGCGCCAACCCGGAAGTCGGCCGCCAGGCCGCGCTCGAGGACCGCGAGCGCATCATGGACGCGCTGCAGGGCGCCGACATGGTGTTCATCACCGCCGGCATGGGCGGCGGCACCGGCACCGGCGCGGCGCCGGTGGTGGCGCAGCTCGCAAAGGAAATGGGCATCCTCACCGTCGCGGTGGTGACCAAGCCGTTCCCGTTCGAGGGCCGCCGGCGCATGCAGGTCGCGCTCAAGGGCATCGACGAGCTCGGCCAGCACTGCGACTCGCTGATCACCATCCCCAACGAGAAGCTGATCACCGTGCTCGGCCGCAACGCGACCATGATCCAGGCCTTCCGCGCGGCGAACGACGTGCTGCTCGGCGCGGTGCAGGGCATCGCCGACCTGATCGTGCGCCCCGGCCTGATCAACGTCGACTTCGCCGACGTGCGCACCGTGATGAGCGAGATGGGCCTGGCGATGATGGGCACCGGCAGCGCCCGCGGCGACGACCGCGCGCAGGCGGCGGCGGAGGCGGCGATCCAGAATCCGTTGCTCGACGACGTCAACCTGTCCGGCGCCAACGGCATCCTGGTCAACATCACCGCCGGCCCGGACTTCACCATGGCCGAGTTCGACGAGGTCGGCCGCACGGTCGAGGGCTTCGCGTCCGAGGACGCGACCGTGGTCATCGGCACCGTGCTGGACCCGGACATGCAGGACGAGGTCAAGGTCACGGTGGTCGCCACCGGGCTCAACCGCGCGACCGGCCGCCAGGTCGTGCGCGGCCACGGCGAGGGCCGCGCCGAGTTCGGCGAGGTGCGCCGCCCGCAGGTCGAGCTGGTGCGCAGCCAGGGCAAGCGCGACGGCACCACCGGCATGCTCATCGACGCGGTCGCCGATCCGTACCAGCCGGGCAACAGCCTGGCCTCGGGCCTGCGGCGCAGCGCCGAACCGGCGGCGACGCCGGCGGTGGCCGACTTCGGCGGCGACAGCTACCTGGACATCCCGGCCTTCCTCCGCCGCCAGGCGGACTGAGGCCGTCCCCGTCGCGCGCGAAGCCATGTCGCGCGCCCGACCCGGCGCCGTCCGGCCGGGCCGGTCCCCGGACCGCCCCCGCCGGCCGCGCGCCCGCGTCACCTGTCCCTTGCCGCCGGGCTCCGGCCCGGCGGCCTTCTCCGGCCGGCGGCCGCCTGAATGCCTGCTGGGGACGGGCCTGCATTTCCGTTCAGGTTCACCCGGCCGCGTGCTAGGCTTCCGTCCCTTCCGCGGCGCTCCCGCCGTTGTCTCCCGGGCCCCTTCCGCTTCCGGCCGATGCTCGCGCAACGCACCCTCAAGAACGTGATCCGCGCCACCGGCGTCGGCCTCCACAGCGGTGAGAAGGTCTACCTCACCCTGCGCCCGGCCCCGGTCGACACCGGCATCGTGTTCCGCCGCGTCGACCTCGAGCCGGTGGTCGAGATCCCGGCCGACGCGCACCTCGTCACCGAGACGATGCTGTGCACCGGCCTGTCGCGCGACGGCGGCAAGGTGATGACGATCGAGCACCTGATGTCGGCGTTCGCCGGCCTCGGCATCGACAACGCCTACGTCGACCTGTCGGCGCCGGAAGTGCCGATCATGGACGGCTCGGCCGGTCCGTTCGTGTTCCTGCTGCAATCGGCGGGCATCAGCGAGCAGGCCGCGCCCAAGCGCTTCATCCGCATCACCCGCCCGGTGGAAGTGCGCGAGGGCGACAAGGTCGCCCGCTTCGAGCCGCATGCCGGCTTCCGCCTCGGCTTCACCGTGCAGTTCGACCATCCGGCCATCCCGAGCTCGCTCTCGCGCGCCGAGGTCGATTTCTCCAGCACGTCGTACATCAAGGAAGTCAGCCGCGCGCGCACGTTCGGCTTCATGCGCGACCTGGAGTTCATGCGCGAGCGCAACCTCGGCCTCGGCGGCTCGATGGACAACGCGATCGTGCTGGACGAATTCCGCGTGCTGAACGACGACGGCCTGCGCTACGCCGACGAATTCGTGCGCCACAAGATCCTCGACGCGGTCGGCGACCTATACCTGGCCGGCCACCCGATCCTCGGCGCCTTCGAGGGCTACAAGTCCGGCCACGCGCTCAACAACAAGCTGGTGCGCGCGCTGCTGGCCGAGCGCACGGCGTGGGAAGAAGTCACCTTCCCCGACGCCGCCAGCGCCCCGATGGGCTACGGCGCCCTCGCCACCGCCTGACCGGCTGGATCCGTCCCGACGGACGGCCGCCGCGTTAACGGAACCCTAGCGTTTTCTTAGCCTTGCGGCCTGCCGGCTTAACGCCCGCGGCGGGCGCGGCGGGTAGGATGCGCCCTTCCTTCGGCCGGGGTGTTCCACGGCCGGGGGTCAGGCCTCGTCCTTGTCCGGCTTCGGACCGAGCGCGGCCAGCGCAGCCTGCAGCGCTTCGCGCGCGGCTGCCGACATCGGCGCAGGGGTGCGCTGCTCCGGGATGCCCGGGCGCAGCGGGTTCGTCGTCACCTTGACGACCAGCTCGCCGACTTCGAGCCCGATGGAACGGGCCGCGTCGAGAAGCTCATGGGACGCGTAGCGCAGGCGCGCGTGCCACACCGGCGAATCGACGAGGAACACCAGGCGGGCGCCGTCCACGTTGGCCAGCCGCGCATGCGCGGCGGTGCCAGGTGGAAGCAGCGGCCGCAGGCGTTGATCGAGCGCGTCGAGCCACAGCGCGCGACGGATCGGACCGCCGCCACCGCTGGCGAACAGCGCGTCGAGCGCGGTACGCGGCGGAGGGCCCAGGGGCCCCGGCGGCAACGAACGGGAGGCGGACATCAAGATGACCTTGCAGAAGATGAGCTTGCAGCACTGGCTCCACGATACCCGCAGCGGGCTGCTGAAGGTGGCGCGGCAATGCCGCGCGGCGGCGCGGCGCCAGCCGGCGCTGGCCGCGGTGCTGCTGCTGGCGGCCGGCGTGGCCGGCGGCGCGGGCGCGCGCGCCGGCGCCGGGTCGGTCGAGCTCGCCCACCTGCACGCGCAGGCCGCGCGGCAGCAGGCCCAGATCGCCGACACCCGCGCGCAGGCCCAGCGCGAGGTCAACGCGCTGGCCGCGCGCCTGGCCGAACTGCAGGCGCAGGCCAACCGCCTCAACGCGCTCGGCGAACGGCTGACCCGAGTCGCCAAGCTCAACGACGGCGAGTTCGACTTCGACAAGCCGGTCGGCATCGGCGGCGTCGGCGCGGTGCGCGACATGCGCCCGGGCGAGCTGCGCGCCGGCCTGGGCCAGCTCGGCTCGCAGCTGGACACCGCCGGCGGCCAGCTGTCGGTGCTCGAATCGCTGCTGTTCAACCGCAAGCTGGACCAGCGCGCGACCCCGTCGCGGATGCCGATCGCCGACAGCTACATCACCTCCGGCTTCGGCGGCCGCGCCGATCCGTTCGGCGGCGGCGCCGCGTTCCACAAGGGCATCGACTTCCACGCCAGCATCGGCGACCCAGTGCTGGCGGTGGCCGACGGCGTGGTCAGCTACGCCGGCCAGCGCTCGGGCTATGGCAACGTGGTCGAGATCGACCACGGCAACGGCTACGTCACCCGCTATGCGCACAATTCGCGGCTGCTGGTGCGGGTGGGCGAGCTGGTCCACCAGGGCCAGCAGGTGGCGCAGGCCGGCTCCACCGGGCGCTCGACCGGCGCGCACGTGCATTTCGAGGTCTGGTCCGGCGGACGCGTCGTCAATCCGGGCCGTTTCCTCGGCCAGCGCCCCGCCACCCGCGGCTGAGCGGGGCCGCGCGCGGCCGCCGGCCGCTTGTTAGGCGGGGGCCGCGTCCCCACGTTAGAATCGGCAGTTGCCACAGGGCGCCCAGGCGCCCTGTTTCGTTAGCGGGCCGGACGCGCCCGCCGACGCCGTCCCTTTTCCGGATCCGCGACCCCATGCTCAACCGCCTGCTCACCAGCGTCTTCGGCAGCCGCAACGATCGCCTGCTGCGCCAGCTCAACGGCATCGTCAGGAAGATCAACGCGCTCGAGCCGCAGATGCAGGCGCTTTCCGACGACGCCCTGAAGGCCAAGACCGCCGAGTTCAAGGAGCGCCACGCCAAGGGTGAGTCGCTCGACAAGCTGCTGCCGGAGGCCTTCGCGGTCTGCCGCGAGGCCTCGGTGCGCGTGTTCGGCATGCGCCACTTCGACGTGCAGCTGATCGGCGGCATGGTCCTGCACATGGGCAAGATCGCCGAGATGCGCACCGGCGAGGGCAAGACCCTGACCGCGACCCTCGCGGTCTACCTCAACGCCCTGGAAGGCAAGGGCGTGCACGTGGTCACCGTCAACGACTACCTCGCCCGCCGCGACGCCGCGCAGATGGGCAGGCTGTACGGCTGGCTCGGCCTGACCACCGGCGTGGTCTACCCGGGCATGCCGCACTCGGACAAGCACGCGGCCTACGGCGCCGACATCACCTACGGCACCAACAACGAGTTCGGCTTCGACTACCTGCGCGACAACATGGCGCTGTCGAAGGACGATCGCTACCAGCGCGGCCTGAACTTCGCGATCGTCGACGAGGTCGACTCGATCCTGATCGACGAGGCGCGCACCCCGCTGATCATCTCCGGCCCGGCCGACGAGTCGCCGGAGCTGTACATCAAGGTCAACCGCATCGTCCCCCAGCTCACCCGCCAGAAGGAAGAGGAAGGCGAGGGCGACTACTGGGTCGACGAGAAGAGCAAGCAGGTGCACCTGTCCGAGGACGGCCAGGAGCACGCCGAGGCGCTGCTGCGCAAGGCCGGCATCCTCGGCGAGGAAGAAAGCCTGTACGCGCCGCAGAACATCCACGTGGTGCACCACCTCAACGCCGGCCTGCGCGCGCATGCGCTGTACCAGCGCGACGTCGACTACATCGTGCGCGACGGCGAGGTGGTGATCGTCGACGAATTCACCGGCCGCACCCTGCCGGGCCGGCGCTGGTCCGACGGCCTGCACCAGGCGGTGGAGGCGAAGGAAGGCGTGCCGGTGCAGCGCGAGAACCAGACGCTCGCCTCGATCACCTTCCAGAACCTGTTCCGCATGTACCGCAAGCTCGCCGGCATGACCGGCACGGCGGACACCGAGGCGTTCGAGTTCCAGAGCATCTACGGGCTGGAAGTGGTGGTGATCCCCACCCACCGGCCGATGATCCGCAAGGACCATTCCGACGCGGTGTTCCTCAACCGCAACGGCAAGTACCGCGCGGTGCTCAACGAGATCCGCGAGGCGAACGCGAAGGGCCAGCCGGTGCTGGTCGGCACCACCTCGATCGAGGTGTCGGAGATGCTGAGCGAGCAGCTCAGGGAAGCCGGCATCCCGCACGAGGTGCTCAACGCCAAGCAGCACGAGCGCGAGGCGCACATCGTCGCCCAGGCCGGCCGCCCGGGCGCGGTGACCATCGCCACCAACATGGCCGGCCGCGGCACCGACATCGTGCTCGGCGGCTCGCTGGATGCCGAGCTCGCGACGCTGGGCGAGGACGCGGACGAAGCGGCCAAGGCGAAGGTGAAGGCCGAGTGGCAGCAGCGCCACGAGGCGGTGGTGGCGGCCGGCGGCCTGCACATCATCGGCACCGAGCGCCACGAGTCGCGCCGCATCGACAACCAGCTGCGCGGCCGTTCCGGCCGCCAGGGCGACCCGGGCTCCTCGCGCTTCTACCTGTCGCTCGAAGACAACCTGATGCGCATCTTCGCGGCCGACTGGGTGCAGCGCGTGATGGCGCGGATGGGCCTGAAGGAAGACGACATCATCGAGTCGCCGCTGGTCACCAAGCAGATCGCCAACGCGCAGCGCAAGGTCGAGGCCCACAACTTCGACATCCGCAAGAACCTGCTCGACTTCGACGACGTCAACAACGACCAGCGCAAGGTCATCTACCAGCAGCGCGACGAGCTGCTGGAGGCCGACAGCGTCAAGGAGAACATCGACGGCATCCGCGAGGACGTGGTCGGCGCGATGGTCGAGCGCTACGTGCCGGCCAACTCGATCGACGAGCAGTGGGACCTCGGCGGCCTGGAGTCCGAGCTGGCCAGCGAGTTCGGCGTGCAGCTGCCGCTGCGCGACATCGTCGCCTCGCGCAAGGAGATCGACGCCGAGCAGATCGCCGCGGAAGTACAGCAGGCGGTCGCGCGCATGTTCGACGACAAGGAAGCGCTGGTCGGCAGCGAGACCATGCGCATGATCGAAAAGCACCTGATGCTCAACGTGCTCGACCAGAACTGGAAGGAGCACCTCGCGCGCATGGACTACCTGCGCCAGGGCATCCACCTGCGCGGCTACGCGCAGAAGCAGCCCAAGCAGGAATACAAGAGCGAGGCGTTCCTGCTGTTCTCAGACATGCTGGAGAAGGTCAAGCGCGAGGTGGTGACGATGCTCGCCAAGGTGCGCATCCGCACCGAGGAGGAGATCGCCGCCGCCGAGGCGCAGGAGCGCGCGCGCGCCGAGGCGATGGCGCGGCAGATGCAGTTCCAGCACGCCGACATGGGCGGCTACGGCAGCGCCGAGGAAGCGGCGCAGGCGCCCGAAGGCGCCGCGCTCGCGGCGACGCTGCCGGCGGCGGCCGCGGCGATGGCCAAGGTCGGCCGCAACGACCCGTGCCCCTGCGGCAGCGGCAAGAAGTTCAAGCACTGCCACGGGCAGCTGGCCTGACCCCGGCCGGGCCGGGGCGCCGCCCCGGCCACGCTCGCCTGCCCGCGCGGAAGCGGGCAGGATGGCGGCCTTCCCGGCGTCCGACGCTCCCGCTCCCGCCCCGCGCTTGAACGACACGCGATCACCCGACATCGAAGCGCCGCCGGTCGCGGTGGTGGCAGGCGTCATCCGCGATCCGCGCGGCCGCATCCTGCTGGCGCGCCGCACCGAGGGCCGCGACCTCGCCGGCCTGTGGGAATTCCCCGGCGGCAAGGTCGAGCTAGGCGAAACCCCGGAGGCGGCGCTCGTGCGCGAACTGCGCGAGGAGCTCGGCATCGAGGTGGAGGCCGGCTCGCCGCTGATCGCGGTGCCGCAACGCTATCCGCACAAGCGCCTGCGCCTGGACGTGCGCGCCATCGCGCGCTGGCGCGGCAGCGCGAAGGGGCACGAGGGCCAGGCGCTGGCGTGGGTGCCCCCGCACCGGCTGCCCGACTACCCGATGCCACCCGCCGACCGCCCGGTGGTCGCGGCCCTGCTGCAACCCGACCGCTACCTGGTCACGCCACCGCCGGACGCCGACGACGCGGCCTGGCTGGACGGGCTGCGACGCGCGCTCGCCGCCGGCATCGCGCGCGTGCACCTGCGCGGTGGCGATGCGATCCCGCCCGCGCGCTGGCGCGCGCTGGCCGAGGCGGCCGCCGCGCTGTGCGCGGAGGCGGGCGCGCAGGCGCTGGTGAACGCCGACGTGGCGCTGGCGCGGGCACTCGGCATCGGCGTGCACCTGCGCGCCGCGCAGCTGGGCGCGCTCGCGGCGCGCCCGCTCGCCGCGGGCCAGTGGGTCGCCGCGTCCTGCCACGACCTTGCCGAGCTGCGCCGGGCCGAAGCGCTCGGTTGCGACTTCGCGGTGCTGGGGCCGGTCGCGCCGACGGCCACCCATCCGGAGGCGACGCCGCTGGGCTGGGCCGGCTTCGCCGCCCTGCGCGAGCAGGTCGCGCTGCCGCTGTACGCGATCGGCGGCCTGGCGCCTTCCGACATCCCGACCGCGCGCGCCCACGGTGCCCAGGGCATCGCCGCGATCCGCGCGCTGTGGCCGGGCGCGGCGTAGCGCGGTCTCCGGGCCCTGCTCCCGGGAGACGCAACTGGCAGCAGCGCGCGCCTGCACGAGTACCGTATTCGCAAGGGGGGGCGCCTCTACAGGAGCGGGGGGGGGGGGGGGGGGGGGGGGGGGGGGGGGCGCCGCGGGGGGGGGGGGGGGGGGGGGGGGGGGGGGGGGGGCTTGTGCCCGGGGGGGGGGGCACGGGGGCGCCGGGGCCCTCGTCGGGGGGCAATTCGGCCTCGCGGGCGGCGCGGCCGA
>JBQCFN010000031.1:0-3879 GCA_051959035.1 Lysobacteraceae bacterium
GTCCTGAGTCCGCCCGCACCGCGCCCGCATTTTGCAAGGAGCCACGATGTCCCGTCGCTACGCCGTCATCGATGTGTTCACCGCAAGGCCTTTGCAGGGCAATCCGCTGGCCGTGATGGTGGACGCCGAAGGGCTCGACGCCGAAACCATGCAACGCTTCGCCGCGTGGAACAATCTTTCCGAAACTACCTTCCTGCTGCCTCCCACGAAATCCGGCGCGGATTACCGCGTGCGCATCTTCACGCCGCGCAGCGAGTTGCCGTTCGCCGGACATCCGAGCGTCGGCAGCGCGTTCGTCGCGATCGACTCGGGGCTGGTGGATGCGAACAAGCGCGAGCTGGTGCAGGAATGCGCGGCCGGCCTGCTGCCGGTGCGGATCGAGGGCGACGGCGACGCCCGGCGGGTGCACGTGCGCGCGCCGCGGGCGCGGCCGGTGGCCTCCCCCGGCGGCGCGGCGCTGCTCGACGCGGCGCTCGCCGGGCTGGCGCGCGGCGCGCTCGCGCCGGCGCTGTGGGACAACGGACCTCGCTGGTGGCTGGCCGAGCTCGCCGATGCCGATGCGGTGCGCGCGATGCGGCCCGACCTCGCCGCGATCGCCACGCTCACCACGGCGACCGGCGCGGTCGGCCTGGCCGTGTACGGGCGCGCGCCCGCCGGCGCCGACCACCAGCTCGCGGTGCGCGCCTACTGCCCCGCCGACAACATCCCCGAGGACCCGGTCACCGGCAGCGCGAACGCCTGCATCGCCGCGCAACTGGCGCAGGCCGGCGTGTTGCCCGGCGCCGGGGGGCGCTACGTCGCCAGCCAGGGGCGCGAGCTCGGCCGCGACGGCCGCATCGAGATCCAGGTCGACGGCGACGGCGACGCCTGGATCGGCGGCCGGGTGCAGTGCGTGATCGACGGCGCGCTGCGCTGGGACGCGCCATGATCCGCCGCTACCGCCAGGTCGACGTGTTCGCCGACCACCCGGGCGCGGGCAATCCGCTCGCGGTGGTGCTGGATGCCGACGGGCTCGACGACGCCGCCATGCAGGCGATCGCGCGCTGGACGCGGCTGCCGGAAACCACTTTCGTGTTCCCGCCGACCACGCCGCAGGCCAGCTACCGCCTGCGCATCTTCAGCCCGCGCCGCGAGGTGCCCTTCGCCGGCCATCCGAGCGTGGGCACCGCGCACGTCGTGCTGGACGCCGGCCTCGCCGCGGCGCGCGACGGCGTGCTGGTGCAGGAAGGCATCGCCGGCCTGCTGCCGCTGCACGTCAGCGGCGCCGGCCGCGAGCGGGTGGTCGCGGTGCGCACCCCGCGCGCGCGCATCGGCGAGGTCGCCGCCCCCCGCGATACCCGCCGGGCCGCGGGGCTGCACGGGCTGCCGCCGGGCCGCCTGCCGACCGCGCTGATGGATGGCGGCCGGCGCTGGTGGATCGCCGAGGTCGCCGACGAAGCCGCGCTGCGCGCGGCCACGCCCGACTGGGCCGCGGTGTCACGGCTCGCCCACGAGACCGACACGATGGGGCTGTGCGTGTTCGCGCGCAGCGACGACCCGGTCTACTACCTCGCGGTGCGCGCCTGGGTGGGCGCGCCGGCGGCGTTCGAGGATGCGGCCTCGGGCGCGGCCAACGCGACGCTGGCCGCCTGGCTGGCGTCGCAGGACGCGCTGCCCGGCCCGGGCGGCTTCTATCGGGTCAGCCAGGGCCGCGAGGTCGGCCACGACGCGATCATCGAACTGCAGGTGGACGCGGCGGGCGACGTCTGGTCGGGCGGGCGCGCGTGCACGATCGTGCGCGGAGAAATCGACTGGTAGGCGGCCGGTCCGCAGCCTCAGCCCGCCAGCTCCGCGTCCAGCGAGATCGGTACCGCGCTCAGCGCCTTCGACACCGGGCAGTCCTGCTTGGCGTCGTCGGCGATCGCGCGGAACTTCACCGCGTCGATGCCCGGCACGCGGGCCTGCACGGTGAGCCGGATCGCGCTGATGGTCGGCGCGCCGTCCAGCGACAGCTCGACCTCGGCGCGCGCATCCACCGCCTCCGGCGCGTGGCCCGCCTCGGCCAGCGCGTTCGACAGCGCCATCGCGAAGCAGCCCGCGTGCGCGGCGGCGATGAGTTCCTCCGGATTGGTGCCCTTCTCGTCGCCGAAGCGCGTGTTGAAGCCGTAGCGCGTGTCCGCGAGCAGGCCGCTCGCCGGCGTGCTGATGCGGCCCTGGCCGGCCTTGAGGTCGCCTTCCCAGTGCGCGGTGGCGTAGCGCTTGAGTGCCATGGCGGTGCTCCTTCGAAGGGGACGACAGCCTACGCGCGGGCCCGTCACGGCCACATCAGGCGGCATCCCGGCAAGCAGGCTTGACCCGCCCGGTGGGCTGCGGGACGCTTGCCCTCCCGGCGGCGACGCCGGCCCCCGCCATGACCGCCCGCCGAGCGTTGTGCTCGGACGGCAGCGCTTCGCAGCGGACAGCCATGACGGCCCGATACCCAACCCTGGGAGAAACGGCCTCATGTCCTACACGACGGCACAGATCCGCAATGTGGCCCTGGCGGGCCACCCCGGCGCCGGCAAAACCACGCTGTTCGAAGCCCTGCTGCATGCCGGCGGCGCCCTGCAGACGGCAGGCACGGTCGAACGCGGCACCACGGTGTCCGACTTCGACCCGATCGAGAAGGCGCGCGGCCACTCGATCGACGCGGCGATCGCCAGCACCGACCACGGCGCGGCGGGTGGCGAGCTTGTCCACCTCAACCTGATCGACACCCCGGGATACCCCGATTTCCGCGGTGCGTCGCTGTCGGCGCTGGCGGCGGTGGAAACGGTCGCGATCGTCGTCGACGCGGGTACCGGCGTCGAATACGGCACGCGCCGGATGATGGAGTACGCGAAGGAGCGCGGCCTGTGCCGGGTCATCGTCGTCAACAAGATCGACCATGCCGACGCGGACCCGGCGCGCGTGCTGGGGCAATTGCGCGACGGCTTCGGCCCGGAGGTGCTGCCGCTGAACCTGCCCGCCGACCGCGCCCAGCGCGTCGTCGACTGCTTCGGTGGCGGCGACGGCGGCAGCGACCTCGGCGCGGTCGCCGACTGGCACCAGAAGATCATCGACCAGGTGGTCGAGATCAACGAGACGGTGATGGACCACTACCTCGACCTCGGCGAGGGCGGGCTGTCCGGGCAGGAACTGCACGACGCCTTCGAGCAGTGCCTGCGCGAAGGACACCTCGTGCCGGTGTGCTTCGTGTCCGCGCGCAGCGGCGTGGGCGTGCGCGAGCTGCTCGACGTCGCCGAGCGGCTGTTCCCGCATCCGGGCGAGGCCAACCCGCCGCCGTTCGTGAAGGGCACCGGCGAGGCGGCGACGCCGATCGTGGCAAAACCCAACCCGGACGCGCACGTGATCGCCGACGTGTTCCGCATCGTCAACGATCCCTTCGTCGGCAAGCTCGGCGTGTTCCGCGTCTACCAGGGCACGGTCCGGCGCGACAGCCAGCTGTTCGTCGACGACGGTCGCAAGCCGTTCAAGGTCGCGCACCTGTTCAAGCTGCGCGGCAAGGACCACGTCGAGGTCGAGCAGGCCATTCCCGGCGACATCGCCGCGGTCGCCAAGGTCGAGGAGCTGCATTTCGACGCCGTGCTGCACGACAGCCACGACGAGGACCAGATCCACCTGGCGCCGCTGCAGTTCCCGAAGCCCATGTTCGGGCTTGCGGTGGAAGCCGCGCACAAGGGCCAGGAGCAGAAGCTCGCCACCGCCCTGCGCAAGCTGGCGGAGGAGGATCCGGCCTTCGCCGTCGAGCACCAGGACGAGGTCAACGAGACGGTCGTGCGCGGCCTCTCCGACCTGCACTTGCGGGTGATGCTGGAGCGGCTCAAGGAGCGCTACGGCGTCGAGGTGAGGACGCGGCCG
>JBQCFN010000032.1:0-9756 GCA_051959035.1 Lysobacteraceae bacterium
GGCGGTGCTGGAACTCGACCTCGGCGACGTGCGCCCCTCGCTGGCCGGCCCCAAGCGCCCGCAGGACCGCGTGCTGCTGGAGAAGGTGCAGGACAACTTCCGCACCAACCTCACCGGCCTCACCGCCAACCGCCAGGCGAAGAACGCCACCGCGCGCATGGACGCCGAAGGTGGCGACCAGCCGCAGGCCGACCACCTGGCCGCCAGCCCGAGGTCGAGGATCCGCATCCAGGACCAGGACTGCGAGCTCACCGACGGCTCGGTGGTGATCGCGGCGATCACCTCCTGCACCAACACCTCCAACCCGGCGGTGATGCTGGGCGCCGGCCTGCTCGCCCGCAACGCCGTCGCGCGCGGCCTGAAGACCAAGCCGTGGGTGAAGCCCTCGCTCGGCCCGGGCTCGCTGGTGGTCACCGAATACCTGAAGAAGGCCGGCCTGCTCGGCGACCTCGAGCAACTCGGCTTCTACGTGGTCGGCTACGGCTGCACCACCTGCATCGGCAACTCGGGCCCGCTGCCGGAGGAAGTCTCGCGCGGCGTCGCCGAGAACGACCTCGTGGTCGCCTCGGTGCTGTCGGGCAACCGCAACTTCGAGGGCCGCGTGCACCCCGAGGTGAAGATGAATTACCTGGCGTCGCCGCCGCTGGTGGTCGCCTACGCGCTCGCCGGCACGGTCGACATCGACCTGACCACCGAGCCGCTCGGCCACGACGCGGCGGGCGCCCCGGTCTTCCTGCGCGACATCTGGCCGACCAACAAGGAGATCGGCGATTTCATCGCCGCGACCGTCGGGCCGGAGCTGTTCGCCCGGAACTACGCCGACGTGTTCAAGGGCGACGCGCGCTGGAACCAGATCGCCTCGCCGGAAGGCGAATCCTTCGCCTGGGACGAAGCCTCGACCTACATCAAGAACCCGCCCTATTTCGACGGCATGACGATGGCGGTCGGCCGCATCGCCGACCTGCGGGGCGCGCGCGTGCTCGGCCTGTTCGGTGACTCGATCACCACCGACCACATCTCGCCGGCCGGCAACATCAAGAAGGATTCGCCGGCGGGCCGCTACCTGCAGGCGCGCGGCGTGCAGCCGGCCGACTTCAACAGCTACGGCAGCCGCCGCGGCAACGACGACGTGATGGTGCGCGGCACCTTCGCCAACATCCGCATCAAGAACCTGATGTTCGGCGGCGAGGAAGGCGGCAACACCCTGTATTTCAGCGCCACCGCGCAACCGGAGAAGATGTCGATCTACGACGCGGCGATGAAGTACAAGGCCGACGGCGTGCCGCTGGTGGTGTTCGCGGGCAAGGAATACGGCACCGGCTCCTCGCGCGACTGGGCGGCCAAGGGCACCAACCTGCTGGGCGTGAAGGCGGTCATCGCCGAGAGCTTCGAGCGCATCCACCGCTCCAACCTGGTCGGCATGGGCGTGCTGCCGCTGCAGTTCCACGACGGCGAGAACGCGAAGTCGCTCGGCCTGGACGGCAGCGAGGTGATCGACATCGTCGGCCTCGAGGACGGCGCCGCGAAGACGGCGACGGTGGTCGCGCGCCGCCCGGACGGCTTCGAGAAGCGCTTCGAGGTCCGCGTGCTGCTGCTGACGCCGAAGGAAGTGGAGTACTTCCGCAACGGCGGCATCCTGCACTACGTGCTGCGGCAGCTGGCCTCGCGCAAGGCGGCGTAACCGCCGCGGACGGCGCAAGCCCCGCCCTCGCGCGACACGCGCGAGGGCGTTCGGCGGCGCAGTCGGCGATGCCGCGTCGGAGCGCCGCTTCGCCGGCAACGGTGGCATCCCGCATACCCCGCCGCGGCAGCCGGCGTCGCCCAACGCGGCGCAGAGTTTCGCCGGGCAAGTCCCGGAAAGGGCCGCCCCGGGCGGCCCTTTTCCGTTCCGGTTGTGCCTCCCGCGGAGGTGCGCCCCGTCGCTCCGGCGACAGTCGCCGCGCCTCCATGCAGGCAGGGAGCGATGCCGGCACGGATACTCCGATCGATGCTCGGCGCGCCCCAGGTAGATGGCGCTCCGCGCCTTGCGGGTACACCGCCCCTATGCTCCAATCCGGAGCACCGTACGCCGCCGCATCGCACGCGCGCGTCAGCACTCGCACAGGGGACAACATGGCCGAACGTCCGTGGCTCGCGCACTATCCGGCCGGGGTGCCGGCGGAGATCGACGCCGACGAATACCCGTCGGTGGCCGCGGTGTTCCACCGTTCGGTGGAGAAATACCGCGACCGTCCCGCCTTCGCCAACCTCGGCAAGGTGATGCGCTACGGCGAGGTCGATCGCCTCAGCGCGCAGTTCGCGGCCTGGCTGCTCGGCGAGCTCGGGCTCAAGCGCGGCGACCGCGTCGCGATCATGATGCCCAACTGCCTGCAATACCCGATCGCCATCTTCGGCACGTTGCGCGCGGGCCTGACGGTGGTGAACGTCAACCCGATGTACACCGCGCACGAGCTGCACCACCAGCTGGTCGACTCCGGCGCGAGCGTGATCGTCGTGCTGGACAACTTCGCCGAGACCGTGCGCGACGCCATGCCCGGCACCGCGCTGCGCCAGGTCGTGGCCACCGGCCTCGGCGACATGCTCGGCTTCCCGAAAGGCGCGGTGGTCAATTTCGTCCTGCGCCACGTCAGGAAGATGGTGCCGTCGTGCGAGATCCCGGGCGCCGTGCGCTTCCGCGAGGCGCTCGCGCGCGGCGCGCGGCATCCACTGCCGCGGGTGGACATCGATCCGCAGGACATCGCCTTCCTGCAGTACACCGGCGGCACCACCGGCATCGCCAAGGGCGCGATGCTCACCCACCGCAACCTCGTCGCCAACATGCAGCAGGCCGCGGCCTGGGTGCGCAACAACGTGCGCGAAGGCGAGGAAACGATCATCACCGCGCTGCCGCTGTACCACATCTTCGCGTTGACGGCGAACGGCCTGGTGTTCATGAAGTTCGGCGGGCTGAACTACATGATCACCAACCCGCGCGACATGCCCGGCTTCGTCAAGGAGCTCGGGAAGGTGCCGTTCACCGCGATCACCGGCGTCAATACCTTGTTCAACGGCCTGCTCAACACGCCGGGGTTCGACAGGCTGGATTTCTCGCGCCTGCGCCTGACCCTCGGCGGCGGCATGGCGGTGCAGCGCGCGGTCGCCGAGCGCTGGAAGCAGGTCACCGGCTGCACCCTGGTCGAAGCCTACGGGCTGACCGAGACCTCGCCGGCGGCCTGCATCAACCCGATGGACCTGGCTGACTACAACGGCGCGATCGGCCTGCCGATCCCTTCCACCGATGCCTGCGTCAAGGACGAGGACGGCCGCCAGTTGCCGGCCGGCGAGGTCGGCGAGCTGTGCATCCAGGGGCCGCAGGTCATGAAGGGCTACTGGCAACGCCCGGACGAGACCGCGAAGGTGATCGACGCGGAAGGCTGGCTGCATACCGGCGACATGACGCGGATGGACGAGCGCGGCTTCTTCTACATCGTCGACCGCAAGAAGGACATGATCCTCGTGTCCGGCTTCAACGTGTACCCGAACGAGATCGAGGACGTGCTGGCGGGCATGCCCGGCGTGCTCGAGGTCGCCGCGATCGGCGTGCCCGACGAGAAGTCGGGCGAGGCGGTCAAGGTCGTGATCGTGCGCAAGGATCCGGCGCTCACCGCCGAACAGGTCAAGGCCTACGCGCGCGAATACCTCACCGGCTACAAGCGCCCGCACTACATCGAATTCCGCGACGCGCTGCCCAAGACCAACGTCGGCAAGATCCTGCGTCGCGAGCTGCGAGACGCGCCGCCCCCAAGGTAGGCCCTCGCCCCCTCCCCCCTGCGCCCCCGAGCTCCCGCGGACCCTGGTTTGCGGGCGCGCCACGTTGCAGGCATAGAATCGGGCAGTCGGGCACAGCGCACTCCCTTCTCGCCGTCTGATCCCCCGACCGGCCGGACGGCACCCCTGGAGGTCATTGCCATGTCAGCCGTCATCCCGCTCCATCCCGCCGACGCCCGCCAGACCCTGCGCGTGGTCGAGGAACCGTCCCGCAACGTCCACTGGTGCTACATGCATGCCGACCTCGTCGGTCGCCCGGGTCGCGCCTGCTTTTCGACCCGGCTGGTCGGGGACATCCTCGATTTCCAGCAATCGCTGGGCACGCGCCTGCGCTTGGAGGATCGGGACGACGACCAGCTCCCGCACGTCGTGCTCGCCTCGGACAACCCCGGGGTGTTCAACCTGGGCGGCGACCTCGAGCTGTTCTGCCGGCTGATCCGCACCGGCGACCGCGCCGGCCTGCTCGACTACGCCCACCGGTGCGTGCTCGGCGTCCATGCCTTCCATGCCGGCCTCGGCGTCGGCGCGCACACCATCGCGCTGGTGCAGGGCGATGCGCTCGGCGGCGGCTTCGAGGCGGCGCTGAGCTGCCACACCATCGTCGCCGAGGAAGGCGTGCTGATGGGCCTGCCCGAGGTGCTGTTCGACCTCTTCCCGGGCATGGGCGCCTATTCGTTCCTGTGCAAGCGCGTGCCGGCCAGGCTGGCCGAGAAGATCATGCTCGAAGGCAACGTCATCCCGTCCGAGGAGCTCTACCGGCTCGGCCTGGTCGACGTGCTCGCCCGCCGGGGCGAGGGCGCGCAGGCGGTGGAGGAAGTGATCCGCGCCAGCCGCCGCATCCCGCATGCGCGCGCCGCCATGCACAAGGTGCGTGAACTCGCCCAGCCGGTCAGCCTGGACGAGATGATGCGCATCACCGAGGTCTGGGTGGACACCGCGCTGCAGCTCGGCGACCGCTCGCTGCGCACCATGGAGCGCCTGGTGAAGGCCCAGTACCGCCGCCAGGACGGACGCGAGGCGACTGCTTGAGGACGCCGTCGGAGTCGCTCAGGACGGGTCCGAGCCGGGCAAGGGATTTCCGTCGCGCTGGCCGCGCGACAGCAAGGTCCTGAGCTCGGCCCGGGCCCGCCGGGCGGTCAGTTCCACCAGCGGCCCGAGGTCGGCGGTGAGGCGCGGCCCGTCGCGCGACAGGGTGTCGTTGCCCAGCCGCATCAGGTCTCGGCAGCGTTCCACCAGCGGCCCCGCCCCCAGGTTTTCGGCCACGCCCCGCATCGCGTGGGCGGCCTCGTGCAGGGCCTCGCCATCGCGCCGTGCCGCCGCCTGCTGCGCGTTGCTCATGCAGCGGCCCAGGTCGCGCAGGCACTGTTCGACGAATTCCTGCAGGAACTGTTCGCCGAGCTGCATGCCGGCCAGCTCCTGCAGCACGCTCCCTTCTACCCCGCGCGGCCGGTCGGCTGCCTCGCCGGCAGCGGCAACGGGAGGCGGCACCTCCAGCACCGGCGCCGGGGTGATCGCTCCGCCGTTGGCCGCACGCGCCAGCGTGTTCAGCAACTGCGGCACCACCACCGGCTTGGTGAGGAAGGCGAACGCGCCGGCGCGCTCCGCCTCGCGGCGCGCCTCCGCCGTGGCGTCGGCCGAGAGCACGATGATCGGCGTGCGCGCGCGGCCCGCTTCCATCACCCGCGCCTGGCGGATCACGTCGAAGCCGCTCATGCCCGGCATGTGCAGGTCGAGGAAGACCGCATCGAAGGACTCGGCCACCAGCCGGTCGAGGGCCTGCTCGCCGTCCTCGGCGAAGGCGACGCGATGGCCGGCGCGCTCGAGCAGGCGGCGGAGCACCGTACGGTTGGCTTCCTGGTCGTCGGCGACCAGCACGGTCAGCGACGCGACGCGCGCGCGGTGGCGCACGAACGGGTCGTCGAAGGCGATCACCTTGGCGGTGGCCTCGGCGGGTTCCGCGGGGCGCGCCGCTTCCGGCGCCACCCGCAGCGGCAGCTCGACCCAGAAACGGGTGCCGCCCCCCGGGTTGTCCTCCACGCCGATCCTGCCGCCCATCAGTTCGGTCAGCGTGCGTGCGATGGTCACGCCCAGCCCGCTGCCGCCGAAGCGGCGGTCGCGGCCGCTGTCGACCTGCTCGAACGCGCGGAAGATCCGCTCGCGCGCCTCCTGCGGGATGCCGATGCCGGTATCGACGACCGAGAAGCGCACCCGCACCGCGTCGCCCTCGCGCGCGACCTGCTCGGCCTTGAGCAGCACGTAGCCCGCGCGGGTGAACTTGATCGCGTTGCTGAGCAGGTTGAGCAGCACCTGCAGCAGGTGCTGGGGATCGCCGCGCACGCCGCGCGGCAGGGCGAGGTCGAACTCGCTGCGCAGGTCGAGCTGCTTGGCCTGCGCCTGCTGGGCCATCATCCGCCGGGCACGCTCCAGCACCGCCGGCAGGTCGAAGTCCTGCACCTGCGTGCGCAGCTTGCCGGCCTCGATCGCGGAGATGTCGAGCACGTCGTTGACCAGCAGCAGCAGCGCCTGCGCCGAGCTGCGGATGATCTCGGCCGACTCGCGCTGGTCGGCGTCCAGGCGCGTGCTCGCCAGCACCTCGGACATGCCGATGATGCCGTTGAGCGGGGTGCGCAGCTCGTGGCTCATGTGCGCCAGGAAGCGGCTCTTCGCCTCGTTGGCGCGGCGCGCGTCGTCCATCGCGCGGGTGAGCGCGTGCAGCAGCGAATCGAAGTACAGCGGCACCGCCGCCAGCCCGAGCAGCAGGCCCCAGGACAGGAAGGGGTTGGCGTGCCAGTACGGCGAGATCCGGATCACGCTGAGGAACGACAGCGTCGCCAGGGCGGTCGCCACGCGCAGGTAGCGGTGGCCGTAGCGCATGCCGTTGCCGACGGTGACCCACAGGTAGACCGAGTACAGCGGCGACACCGGCTCGCCGCCCAGGCACATGATCGCGCCGATCGCGCCGTAGTCGGCGAGCATGCCGATCCAGCGCCGCAGGTGGGAGACGCCGGGGGCGTGCAGTTGCATGGCCAGCAGGCCGAAGGCGACGGTGAGTTCGCCGAGCAGGATGGTCCAGGTGATCGACAGCGAATCGCCGAGCCCGCCGCGCAGCATGCGCCAGCCGATGTAGGCGCAGAACAGCGCCGTGATGACCAGGCGCACGAAGTTCTGCGCGTGCTCGCTGTCGGGCCGGCCGGCCAGCCGGCCCCGCAGCCAGGCCAGGCTGGCGCGCCGCCGGCTCATTCCAGCCCCGGCCTCGCGCTGGCAGACGCGTAGCGCGCGCAGATCTCCTCCAGCCGCGCGCGGCCGCGCAGCAGCGCGTCGACGCAGCGTGGATCGAAGTGCCTGCCGCTCTGCTCGCGCAGGTAGCCGAGCGCGTCCTCCAGCGACCAGGCCGGCTTGTACGGCCGCGGCGAAAGCAATGCATCGAGCACGTCGGCGACCGCGACGATGCGCGCCTCGATCGGGATGGCGTCGCCCGCCAGCCCGTCCGGATAGCCGCTGCCGTCGTAGCGCTCGTGGTGGCGCAGCGCGATCACCGCGGCGGTCTGGATGAAACGGTTGTGGCTGCTGCTGAGGAGCTCGTGGCCGATCAGCGGGTGGCGGCGCATCGTGCGCACTTCGTGGTGCTCGAGCGGGCCGGGCTTGAGCAGCACCGCGTCGGGAATGGCGATCTTGCCGAGGTCGTGCAGCGGCGCGGCGATCTCGATCAGCCGCACCTCGTCCTCGAACATGCCGAGCTCTTCCGCGACCAGCCCGGCGATGTGCGACATCCGCTCCAGGTAGGCGCTGGTGCCGGCGTCGCGGTATTCGATCGCGCGCGCCAGGCGCGACAGCGTCTCGCGCTCGCGCTCCTCGACCTCGTGCATGCTGGACAGCAGCCGCTGTTCCAGCGACAGCGCGCGCTGCTTCACCGACTCGGACTGCTGGCGCAGCTGCAGCAGGTTGCGGCAACGCGAGCGCATCTCGCGCGGGCGCACCGGCTTGACCAGGAAGTCGATCACCCCCACGTCCAGCGCCGCCTGCCGCACCGGCTCGTCGCCGACCACCGTGACCAGCACGATCGGCACGTCGCGGTGCATCAGCGGGCGGCGGAAGCGGCGCGCGAACTCGAGCCCGTCCATGCCGGGCATGCGGTAGTCGAGCAGCAGCAGGTCCGGGCGGTTGCCGTCGCACCAGGTCAGCGCCTGCTGCGGCTCGCCGAAATCGTACACCTGCAGCTCGGGACTGATGTCCTCGAGGATGTGCCGCAGCATGGTGCGGGCGGACGTCTGATCGTCGACGATGACGATATTCACGTTGCATCCCCCGGTCCGGGCCCGCTTGCGGCGGGCGACGCAGGCATCGTGGCGTTGGCGGCCGCGGCAGGCAAGCCCTCTCCCGAGGCTGCCTGCATCATCCGACGCCGGATGGCCGCTCGACCGGCCATGCCCTTATATCGTCAGCTGGCCGGCCGCATGTAGGGGAACAGCAGCACGTCGCGGATCGAGGCCGAGTCGGTCAGCAGCATCACCAGCCGGTCGATGCCGATGCCGAGCCCACCGGTTGGGGGCAAACCGACCTCCAGGGCCCGGATGTAGTCCTCGTCGTAGTGCATGGCCTCGTCGTCGCCGGCGTCCTTGGCCGCCACCTGGGCGCGGAAGCGGGCCGCCTGGTCCTCCGGATCGTTGAGTTCGGAGAAGCCGTTGGCCAGCTCGCGGCCGCCGATGAACAGCTCGAAACGGTCGGTGATGCCCGGTTCGGTGTCGGATTCGCGGGCCAGCGGCGAGACCTCGACCGGGTAGTGGGTGATGAAGGTCGGCTGGACGAGGCCGCCCTCGACGGTCTTCTCGAAGATTTCCAGCAGCAGCTTGCCCCAGCCGTGGCCCGGCTTGACCGGGATGCGCAGGCGCTCGCAATGGCGGGCCAGCGCCCCGCGGTCGCGGCAATCGGCGACGGAGATCTCCGGGTTCTTCTCGCGCACCGCCTCCTCCAGCTTCCAGCGGCGGAAGCGCGGGCCGAGGTCGATCGGGTTGCCCTCCCACTGCACGGCGGCGGTGCCCAGCACCTCCATCGCGACATCGCGGATCAGGCCTTCGGTCAGGTCCATGATCTCGTCGTACGTGGCGTAGGCCTCGTACAGCTCGAGCATCGTGAACTCAGGGTTGTGGCGCGTGCTCACGCCCTCGTTGCGGAAGTTGCGGTTGATCTCGTACACGCGCTCGAAGCCGCCGACGACCAGCCGCTTGAGGTAGAGCTCGGGCGCGACGCGCAGGAACAGGTCGATGTCGAGCGCGTTGTGGTGGGTGACGAACGGGCGCGCGGTGGCGCCGCCGGCGATGTAATGCATCATCGGCGTCTCCACTTCCAGGAAGCGGCGCGCGTCCAGCCAGCGGCGGATCGCGGCGACGATGCGGGAGCGCGCGATGAACACGTCGCGCGCCTCCGGCGTGACGATCAGGTCGACGTAGCGCTGGCGGTAGCGCTGCTCGACGTCGGCCAGCCCGTGGAACTTGTCCGGCAGCGGCCGCAGCGACTTCACCAGCAGGCGCAGCCTGTCGACCTTCACCGACAGCTCGCCGGTCCTGGTGCGGGTCAGCGGGCCTTCGACCGCGACGATGTCGCCGATGTCCCATCCCTTGAACGCGTCGTAGGTCTCACCCAGCGCGTTGGCCTGCAGGAACAGCTGCACCTTGCCGCTCATGTCCTGCACGGTCGCGAAGGCGGCCTTGCCCATCACCCGCTTGGCCAGGATGCGCCCGGCGATGGCGACGCGGCGGCCGCTGGCCTCCAGCGCCTCGCCCGTCCACTGCGCGGCATCGGCGTAGTCGGTCTGCAGGTCGCCGGCGAAATCGGTGCGCTTGAAGTCGTTGGGGAAGGCGACGCCCTGCCCGCGCAACGCGGCCAGCTTGGCGCGGCGCTCGGCGATCAGGTGGTTTTCATCGGCCGCATGCGGCATGTTGGAATCGGTCA
>JBQCFN010000033.1:0-7494 GCA_051959035.1 Lysobacteraceae bacterium
CGCGACGTGTTCCTCCATCACCTCGCCGTCGCGGATCGCGAAGCGCGGGGTCGGCAGCGCATCGAGCACCTCGTTGGCGAACAGCACGCCCTCCCACGGCTCCTGCAGCGGCCCGTCCAGCCATTCGACCAGGTCGAACAACAGCGGGCCGAGGTGCTTCTGCAGGCGCTCGCGCTGGCGCAGGCGCAGGTCGGCGCTGGGCTCGAGGATCGCGTAGCGGTCGGGCAGCGCGTCCAGCGCCATCAGCCGCTTGAGCACGACCTCGGCGAACGCGCCGCTGCCGCCGCCGACCTCGACGAACACCGCGCGCGGCCCGACCTGCCGCAGCACCGGCGCCAGTGCGTCGGCGACGCAGGCCGCGAACAGCGGGCCGAGCTCGGGCGCGGTGACGAAGTCGCCGGCCGCGCCGAACTTGGTCGCGCCCGCGCTGTAGTAGCCCAGGCCCGGCGCGTACAGCGCCAGCTCCATGAAGCGCGAGAACGGCAGCGCGCCGCCGGCGGCGAACACCTGCTCCTGGATCAGCGCGCGCAGGCGCCCGCTGTGCGCCAGCGCGTCGGCATCGGGTGGGGGAACGGACATGGGCGATGGCTTTCGCGACGAGAATGACGCGGCGACAATGGCCAGCATAGCCGCAGCCGCGGGAGGACTTCATGAGCGAGCCGCGTTCGTCCGAGGCAAGGCCCGTCGCCCTCGTCACCGGCGCCGCGCGCCGGATCGGCACGACGATCGCGCGGACGCTGCACGCCGACGGCTACGACCTGGCCCTGCACTACCCCGGATCGCAGGCCGAGGCGCAGGCGCTGGCGGCCGGGCTGGAGCAGGCACGGCCGGGCAGCACGCTGCTGCTGCGGGCCGACCTGGCGGACTTCGATCGCCTGCCGGAGCTGGTGGCCCGCGCGGTCGGGCGCTTCGGCCGGCTGGATGCGCTGGTGAACAACGCCGCGGCATTCTTCCCGACCGCCCTCGGCACGGCCACGCCGGCGCAGTGGGACGCGCTGTTCGCGGTCAACGCGCGCGCGCCGTTCGTCCTCGCCCAGGCCGCCGCGCCGCACCTGGCAGGGACCGGTGGCGCGATCGTCAACCTGGTCGACATCCACGCCGAGCGCCCGCTGCGCGGGCACGCGCTGTATGGCGCGAGCAAGGCGGCGCTGCTGCAGCTCACCCGCGCGCTCGCGCTGGAGCTGGCCCCGCGCGTGCGCGTCAACGCGATCGCCCCGGGCGCCATCCTGTGGCCGGAAGGCGGCAAGCCGCCGGCCGAACGGGACGCGATCCTCGCGCGGGTGCCGCTGGCGCGCACCGGCGCGCCGGAGGAGATCGCCGAGGCGGTGCGCTGGCTGCTGCGCGGCGCGACCTACACCACCGGCGAAGTCCTGCGGCTGGACGGCGGCCGCTCGCTGGTCGGGTGACGCCTGCGTTGCGAACCCGGGCCAGCGCTCAGCCGTAGCCCGGGATAGGCCAAAGCCGCGTCCGCGTGACCCGCTGCGGCAAGCGCCGCGCTTGCCCGGGCTCCTTGCGACCGGTTTGCACCCGGGCGGGCTGAAGGCGGTCAGCCCGCCGGCTCCTCGAGGGCCGGATCCCTGCGGCACACGGCCAGGGGACGCGCGCTCGCGGATATGATCCGCACGATCCGGCGCGCCCTTCCGTCCACCACCGCCTGGAGGCAGGCGCACCCGTGCCCGTACGACCTGTTGGTCGCCACCCATTGCGCGTCCTGGAACCGGGGCCAGTCACCGCGCGCCTCGTACTCGCCCTGCGTGGCGATCGTCCACTCGCCATCGCGATCATGCAGCCAGGCGTTGCCCGGGGTCGGGTTGTCGAACCAGCCACAGCGCGTCTGCGGCTTGGTCGCGGCGGCGGCTGCATGCCATCCGCCCGCGAGCATCCCCAGCATGCAGGTCGCCGACAATGCGGCTCGATGGATTCGCATGGGCAAATATCGGGTCGCCAGGCCTTGGCTACAGCGCCAGCGCCACCTGTTCCGGCGGCGCCGCGTAGTCGGGATGGATCCGCCACAGCTGCGCCAGCGTGGCGTGGCGGATCGGGTCGACGAAGTCCGGCGCGATGTCGGCCAGCGGCTTCAGCACGAAAGCGTGGTTGAGCTCGGCGCGCGGCAGCTGGAACTCGCCGGGGCCGTCCAGCACGAGGTCGCCGAAGTAGATGATGTCGATGTCGAGCGGGCGGTTGCTGTAGGCGGCGTCGCGGCGGTCGCGGCCCTGCGCCTCTTCCAGCCGGTGCAGCCACTTGTGCAGCGCGAAGGGGTTGAGGTCGCTGTGCACCAGCGCGATCGCGTTGAGGAAGTCGGGGCCGTCGAAGCCGACCGCGCGGGTGCGGTACACCGGCGACAGCTGGACGTCGCCGAAGCGCGCGCGCAGCGCGGCGACGGCGGCGCGCAGGTTCTGCTCGGGCGCGATGTTGCTGCCGAGGCTGAGGTAGGCGGGCACGCGCGGCTGCGTCTTCGCCGCGGCGGCCGGCCTGGCCGGGGTCGCGCGGACGTTGCCGGAGATCGCAGCGATCATCGCCTCGGCACGCGACACCGGTGCCGGGGCGACCGGAACGCGCTCGACCGGGGCGCGCAGCACGGGCGCGCCGGCGGGTGCCGGTGGCGGCGCGCTGGGCGCGGGTGCGGCGGCGGGCGCGACCGACGCCTCGGCCGGCGCGGCCAGCGCATCGCCGGCTGCGGGCGCCGGCGCGTCGGCCGCGGCGGGCAGGCCGCCACCGGCGGCTTCGTTCGCTGCCTCGTCCGCGATGCCGTGCGCGACCTTGCTGGCGGCGCCGTCCGCGGATGCATGCGAAGCCAGGTGCGCCGGTTCATTCGCCGCGGCGCCCGCCTGCGCCGCCGGTGCGACGACGGGGGGTGCGGCCTCCATTCCCGCCGCCATGGCTTCCGCCGCCTGCGCCGCCGGGCGCTCGCGCTCGACCGCACGCTGCGCGCGGCTGCGCTCGATGATCACGCCCACCGCGCGCGCGCCGCGCACCGCGCCGGGCTTGCTGAGCTTGAGCCGCAGGTGGGCCACGTCGAACTCGTCGAGGACCAGCGCCGCGCAGCGCTCGGCCAGCGTCTCCACCAGGCCGAAGTCCGACTGCGCCACGTAGGCCATCAGCCGCTTGCTGACCGCCTTGTAGTCGAGGGTGTCGGCGATCGCGTCGGTGGCCGCCGGCTTGCGGTTGTCGAAGGCCATCTCGAGGTCGAACACCAGCGGCTGGCGGATGCGGCGCTCCCAGTCGTAGATGCCGATCAGCGCCTCGATCTCGAGGCCCTCGATGAAGACCTTGTCGCAGCCTGCCATGTCCATGCCTGCTCCAGCGAAGTCCGCGCGGCCGCGGACGGTCAGACGGCCGGCAACGATGCCATATCCCAGCGCGGCGCGACCCGCACCCGGGCATCGTCGTGCTGGCCGGCGGCCAGGCGCAGCGCGCCGGCGAAGGCGATCATCGCGCCGTTGTCGGTGCACAGCGCCGGCCGCGGAAACCCCACCCGTCCGCCGCGGCGGGCCGCCATCTCGTGCAGGCGGGCACGCAGGCGCTGGTTGGCGCCGACCCCGCCGGCGACCACCAGGGTGTCGCAGCCGGCGGCGTCGAGCGCGCGCCCGCACTTGATCGCCAGCGTCTCGACCACCGCGTCCTCGAAGCCGCGGGCGACGTCGGCGCGGGTCGCCTCGCCGCGGTCGCTGCCCTGCCAGGCCAGTAGCACCTGGGTCTTGAGGCCGCTGAAGCTGAAGTCGAGGCCGGGCCGGTCGGTCATCGGCCGGGCGAAGGTGAACGCCCCGGGCCGGCCGGTTTCGGCCAGCCGGGCCAGCTGCGGGCCACCCGGGTACGGCAGCCCCATCAGCTTGGCGGTCTTGTCGAAGGCCTCGCCGGCGGCGTCGTCGAGGGTCTCGCCGAGCAGGCGGTAGTCGCCGATCGCGTCCACCGCGACCAACTGGGTATGCCCGCCGGAGACCAGCAGGGCGACAAAGGGCGGGGCCAGGTCGGGCGCCTCCAGCAGCGGCGCCAGCAGGTGGCCTTCCATGTGGTGGACGCCGATCGCCGGCAGGTCGCGCGCCCAGGCCAGCGCGCGCGCCGCCGCGGCCCCGACCAGCAACGCGCCGACCAGGCCGGGCCCGGCGGTGTAGGCGACGCCGTCGAGGTCGCCGATCGCCAGCCCGGCCTCGCCGAGGGTCTGCCGGACCAGCGGCAGCAGCTTGCGCACGTGGTCGCGGCTGGCCAGCTCGGGCACCACCCCGCCGTATTCGGCGTGCAGCGCGATCTGGCTGTACACCGCCTGCGCGCGCAGGCCTTCGGCGCCGGGGAAGGCGGTGTCGTAGACCGCCACGCCGGTCTCGTCGCAGGAGGTTTCGATGCCGAGGACGCGCACTTGGGCTGGGATCGGGCCGAGGGAACCAGGGAAGGGAAGCCGCGCCCACGCCGGGGCGGAGGCCGGGGAACGGACCGGGCGCCGCCGCGCGGGGAACCGGGCCGCCTGCCCGCCGGGACGGTTGCACCGCCGACGGGGCAGCCGCTATCATACGCGGCTTGCCCGGTCCGACTGGGCCGGTCCACCAACGAGATCCCGTATGCCGAGCGTCAAAGTCCGCGAGAACGAGCCCTTCGAGTTTGCCCTGCGCCGCTTCAAGCGCACCTGCGAGAAGGCCGGCGTCCTGGCCGAAACCCGCAAGCGCGAGTTCTACGAGAAGCCGACCCAGGAGCGCAAGCGCAAGGCCGCCGCGGCGGTGAAGCGCCAGGCCCGCCGCGTCTCGCGCGACGTCACCAAGCGCCAGCGGCTGTACTGAGGACGCCGCCGCGCCCGGCGCGGCCGTCCCGCAAGCGGTCCCTGAAGCCGGCACGCGCAAGCGGTTGCCGGCTTCGGCGTTTCTGGCGTCCGGCGCCCTCACCCGCGCTTGAGCCCCGCCCCCGTATTCCTCCTCCTTTCGCACGCGAGCCCGCCATGAGCCTCAAGACCCAGCTCACCGACGACATGAAGGCCGCCATGAAGGCGGGCGACAAGACCCGGCTGGGGGTGATCCGCCTGGTCAACGCGGCGATCAAGCAGAAGGAAGTCGACGAGCGGATCGAACTCGACGATGCGCAGGTCATCGCCGTGCTCGAGAAGATGGTCAAGCAGCGTCGTGATTCCATCTCGCAGTACGACGCCGCCGGCCGCGACGACCTGTCGCGGATCGAGCGCGACGAGATGGCGATCATCGAACACTACCTGCCGGCGAAGATGGGCGAGGCCGAAGTGCTGGACGCGATCGACGCGGCGATGGCCGAGACCGGCGCCGCGACGCCCGCCGACATCGGGAAGCTGATGGGCGTGCTCAAGCCGCGGCTGGCGGGCAAGGCCGACATGGGCGACGTGTCGCGGCTGGCCCGGCAGCGCCTCAGCGGCCAGCGCACCGACGCCGACTGAACGCGCCCGCCGCGCTGCGCGGCAGGCGGCGGATCGCCACCCACGACGGCCGGCGCCGCGGAACGCAGGCGCGAAGCGGATCGCCGTTTCCCACCGCCCCGGCCGTCGGCGTCCTCGATCCCGCCGCGCGGCGCCAGTGGGCACATGCGGCGCGCCGTGCGCCGCCCCGGCCCGGCCACCCCTATCATCCCCGCATGGCCCGCCTGTCCGACGCCTTCATCGACGACCTGCTCGCACGCACCGACATCGTCGAGGTGATCGGCGCGCGCGTGCCGCTGAAGCGGCAGGGCCGCGAGTATTCGGCGCGCTGCCCGTTCCACGACGAGCGCTCGCCCTCGTTCACGGTGTCGCCGACCAAGCAGTTCTACCACTGCTTCGGCTGCGGCGCGCACGGCACCGCGATCTCGTTCCTGATGCACTACGACCGCCTCGAGTTCCTCGACGCGGTGGAGGAGCTCGCGCGCCGCGCCGGCGTCGAGGTGCCGCGCGATACCCGCGCCAGGAACGAGGACGGCGAGACCCGCGACGTCTACGCCGCGCTGGACGCGACGATGCGCTTCTTCCAGAAGCAGCTCGCCGGCAGCGCCAAGGCGCAGGCCTACGTTGAGCGGCGCGGGCTCAGCGCGGACACCGTCGCGCGCTACGCGATCGGCTACGCGCCCGACGGCTACAGCGGGCTGAAGGACGCGCTCGGCACCGACGCGCGGCGGATGGCGCTGCTCGAGCGCGCCGGCCTGTTGTCCAAGAACGACAAGGGCCACGTCTACGACAAGTTCCGCGACCGCCTGATGTTCCCGATCCACGACCGCCGCGGCCGGGTGATCGCGTTCGGCGGCCGCGTCATCGATCCGGACGATTCGCCGAAATACCTCAACTCGCCCGAGACGCTGCTGTTCCACAAGGGCCGCGAGCTGTACGGCCTGTGGCAGGCGCGGCAGGCGAACCCGAAGCTCGAGCGGCTGGTCGTGGTCGAAGGCTACATGGACGTGGTCGCGCTCGCGCAGTACGGCGTCACCCAGGCGGTCGCCACGCTCGGCACCGCGACCACGCCCGACCACGCCGAGCTGCTGTTCCGCAACGCCAGCGACGTCTACTTCTGCTTCGACGGCGACCGCGCCGGCCGCAGCGCGGCGTGGAAGGCGGTGGAGTCGGTGCTGCCGCGGATGAAGGACGGGCGCCAGGCGTTCTTCCTGTTCCTGCCGGAAGGCGAGGATCCGGACACGATCGTGCGGCAGGAAGGCAGCGAGGGGTTCGAGGCGCGGCTCGCCCAGGCGACGCCGCTGTCGGCGTTCTTCTTCGCGCACATGGCGCAGGACGTGAACCTGTCGAGCCTGGACGGCAAGGCGCGGCTGGCCGAACGCTGCAAGCCGCTGCTGGCGCAGATCCCCGATGGCGCCTTCGGCGACCTGATGAAGCAGCGCCTGACCGAACTCACCGGCGTCGGCGCGCGCCAGTCCACGCCGGACACCCACGTGCCGGTGCAGCGCGCGCGCAACGCGCCGGCGACGCAGGCACCCAGGCGCAGCCTCGTGCGCAGCGCGATCGCACTGCTGCTGCAGCAGCCCGCCGTGGCGCTCGCGCTGGAACCGCCCTACCGCTTCGCCGAGCTGCGCCAGCCCGGCGTGCCGTTGCTGGCCGAACTCGTCTCGCTGGTGAAGTCGCGGCCCGACATCAGCACCGGCGCGCTGCTCGAGCATTTCGAAGGCCGCGAGGACGCCGCCGCGCTGCACAAGCTGGCCACCCAGTCGCTGCCCGGCGAGGAAGCCGCGTGGCAGGGCGAATTCCTCGACGCGATGGCCCAGCTGGAACGTCAAACGCTTCAGCAGCGCATCAATGAATTGAAAGGAAAGATGGAGGCCGCTGGACGCACATCGGCGCTGACGGCACAAGAACATGCAGAGTTGCGTGAACTCCAACTTCTGGCGCGTCAGCCGCTCGCCCGGTCCCCGGCTTTGTAGGAGCGGCTTATAGCCGCGGGCTTCTGCTGCCGTTGGAGAGCCGATGGAAGAGCTCGCGGCTATAAGCCGCTCCTACAAAGCCGGGGACCGGGCGAGCGGCTGACGCGCCAGAAGTTGGAGTTCACGCAACTCTGCATGTTCTTCTGC
>JBQCFN010000034.1:0-11375 GCA_051959035.1 Lysobacteraceae bacterium
CCATGCGCCGGCGCAGCTCGGCTTCCTGGCGGTCCTGGTAGGCGCCGATGCCGGCGCCGGCGATGCCGCCGATGCCCGCGCCGACCAGCGCGCGCTGGCGCCGTTCGACCGCGTCGCCGCCGCTGAGCAGGCCGGCGACCGCACCGATGCCGGCGCCGATCAGCGCGCCGCGGCGGGTGCGGTTGGGGTCGTTGGGATCGCTGGTCTGGCCCGTATAGGTGGCGCAGCCGGCCAGCAGCGTGCCGGCCAGGGTGGCGCAAAGGGCGGTCTTGGCGAACGTGCGCATCGCGCGTCTCCTTCATGGCCTGAATGCGCCGCCACGGTAGGCAGCGCGGTGTCGGCGATGGGTGACGGCGGGCGGAGCCGTTCAGGCAGGGGCAGGCTCAGGCCCGCCGCGGCAGCGCCTGGTAATCGACCACGTCGATGACGCCACGGCGCAGGCTGGCGGCGAACTCGCCGGCGGGCACCGGGCGCCCGTACAGGAAGCCCTGCATCTCGTTGCAGCCGTAGCCGCGCAGCGAGTCGGCCTGGGCGTAGGTCTCCACGCCCTCGGCGACCACGCGGTAGTCCAGCGCGCGCGCCATCGCCACGATCGCCTGCACGATCGCGGTGTTGCGCGGATCGTCCGGCAGGCCCTGCACGAAGGAACGGTCGATCTTGAGCACGTCGAAGCGGTAGCGCATCAGGTAGCTCAGGCCCGAGTAGCCGGTGCCGAAGTCGTCGATCGCCACCTGCACCCCGAGCGCCTTGAGCTGGGCGATCAGCACCTGCGCGCGCTCGAGGTTGTGGAACATCTCGCCTTCGGTGAACTCGATCTCCAGCCACTGCGCGGCCATGCCGGTCGAGGCCAGCACGTCCTCGACGTGGGCGAGCAGGCGGTCGGCGTCGAAGCGCGCCAGCGAGACGTTCACCGACACCGGGATGGCCGGCAGCCCCGCCGCCTGCCACGCGACGTTCTGCCGGCAGGCTTCGCGCATCACCCATTCGTCGAGCTGGGTGATCAGGCCGGTTTCCTCGGCGATCGGGATGAACTCGACCGGCGGAACCACCTCGCCGGTGTCGCAGCGGCGCCAGCGCACCAGCGCCTCCATGCCGGTGATGCGGCCGTCGGGCAGCGTGACCTTGGGCTGGTACTCGAGGAAGAAGTCATGGTTGGCCAGCGCGAAGCGCAGGTCGTGCTCGACCCGCATGCGCTGCTCGGCCTTCGCGCTCATGATGCCGGTGAAGTAGCTGTAGCGGCCGCGCCCGGATTCCTTGGCGTGGTAGAGCGCGGTGTCGGCCTGCTTCATCAGGGTCTGGATGTCGCGCGCGTCCTGCGGGAACAAGGCGATGCCGATGCTGGCGGACACGCGCAGGTCCTGGCCCTCGAACGGGATCGGCTGCTCGATCGCCTGGATCAGCTTCCCGGCCACGCGCGCGGCGTCGCGCGGGTCGGCCAGGCGCACCAGCAGCAGCACGAACTCGTCGCCGCCCTGGCGGCTGACGGTGTCGTCGGCGCGCACGTTCTCCTTGAGCCGGCGCGCGATCTCCTTGAGCACGTGGTCGCCGGCGTGGTGGCCGATGCTGTCGTTGATCTGCTTGAAGAAGTCCAGGTCGAGGAACAGCAGCGCGCCCTTGCCGCCGCGGTCGATCGTCGCCAGCGCCTGCGACAGGCGGTCCTGCAGCAGCACCCGGTTGGGCAGGTCGGTGAGGTAGTCGTGCTGGGCGAGGTGCGACATCTTCTGCGCCATCGCCCGCACTTCGTTGACCTGGCGGAAGGCCATCAGGCCGCCGCACACCATGCCCGCCGCATCGTGCAGCGGCTGCGCGGACGCCTCCACCGGCAGGCGGGTGCCGTCGCGGCGCAGCAGCAGCGCGGCGTCCTGCGCGGCCGGGCGTCCGCCGGCGACGGCCACCTCCAGCGGCAACGGCAGCGGCGCATTGCCTTCCTCGCCGAACAGGCGCAGCACCTGCTGCACCGGCTGGCCGATGGCCTCGGCGCGGCTCCAGCCGGTGAGCGACTCGGCGGTCGGGTTGAAGTCGGTGATGCGCCGGCTGGCGTCGCAGGCGACCACGCCATCGGCGACGACCTCCAGCACGGTCGCGGCCGTCGCCTGCTCGCGCAGCAGCAACTGCGCGAGGTGGTGCGCGTCACCGACGTCGCGCAGCGCCACCGCGACCAGCACGCCGCCATCCACCGGCACCCGCAGGCAGCGCACATCGAGCAGCAGGCGGCTGCCGTCGCCGTGGCGCGCCTCCAGCGAGGCGGCGACGGCGTGTTCGGGATCGTCGATGCGCGCAGCGGCCACCGCGCGCGTGAAGTGCTCGCGCGCGTCGCCGACGAGCAGCAGCTGCTCGGCCGGCAACTGCAGCAGCAGCTCGTTCTGCATGCCGAGCAGCGTGGCGGCGGCGGCATTGGCCTGGACGATGCGGCCGGCGGCGTCGAGCAGCAGCATGGGTTCGGCGGCGGCGAGCAGCGCGTCGAACTGGCGCGCGGCCCGGTCGCGCCAGGAAAGGTCCTGCGCCAGCACGCAGGCGCCCTGCAGGCTGCCGTCGGCGGCGACGTCGGGCACCGCGCGGATGTCGAGCGCGCGGCCGTCGGCGAGCGCCAGCTCGAAGGCCTGCGGCTGGCCGGCGAACACGCGCTGCAGGCGGCTGGCGAGCCGGCTGGCGGCGGTTTCGTCGAGCACTTCGTGCACGCGTTTGCCGAGCACGGCGTCGGCCTCGCGACCGAGCCATTGCAGGTACTCGCGGTTGGCGTGGCGATGGCGGAGGTCGCGGCCGAACTGCGCGACCAGCGTCGGCGCGTGCTCGAGCACCGCGTCCAGGCGGCGCGCGGCGTCGTGCGCGCGCGCGCTCGCGGCGAGGCGTTCTTCGCGCACCATCGCCAGCAGCCAGGCCGCCGGCGCGAGCAGCGCGGCGGCGAACACCGGCTGCAGCGCCGGCGCGGGCAGGCCCGCGGACAGGCCGGGATGGGCGACGGCCACGGCGGCGGCCACGCAGCCGGTGGCGCCGGCGAGGAAGGCGACCAGGGCGACCGCGCCGGCATCGAGCGCCAGCGCGGCCAGCAGCAGCACCGGGGCGAGCAGCAGCACCGACGTGGGCAGGCGCGCGCCCAGCGCGCCCACCGCCAGTGCCGCCGCCAGCGCGAGCGCGAAGGCCGCCGGCGCCGCCCGCCAAGGCCGCGCTCCGCGCGTCCACGACAGCGCCAGCGGCGCCAGCAGCAACAATCCGGTCGCGTGGCCGAGCCACCAGGCCGACGCGGGGGTGGCCGACGGCCATCCCGCCAGCCCGGGTCCGAAGGCGGCCAGCGCCGCCGCCGGCAGCGGTGCAAGCAGTCCGCCGACCACCACGCCCGGCGCCAGCCAGGCTTCCGCCGCGCCGGAACGGCGGCGCAATCCCTGCAGCAGGGCGCAGGCGAACGCGACTTCCACCACGTCGGCGAGCAGCCACGCGCCGGCCAGCGGCCACGGCGTGCCGAAGGCCCCCCGCAGCGCGCCGTCGAGCAGCAGCGCCATCGGCAGGAACAGGCGCGCCGCGCGCGGCGCACGCAGGGCCGCGCCGACCAGCAGGCCGTTGGCGAGCCACAGCGGCGCCCCCAGCCGCGGCGCGGCCAGCAGCGACAGCGCGGCGAGCGCGAGCGCGCCCAGCACGGGGCCCGTGGCCTCGCGCAGGCGGGTCGTCAGCGCAGTACCGGCGTCCGGTCCAACCATCGAATGGGCACGCGTATCCCCCGGGCCGTTGCCCGGTTGCCTGCCAATGAAGCCAGCGACCGCGTCGGGAATGTGTGCGCAGGTTCGCTATCCCGCGCATGCGCGCGGAGGCCGATGCGCAGGCCGCGACGCAGGACACGGACTTTCACGGCCTGCTTCACGCACCGGCGGCCCGCGGCGCTCAGTCCTCGACGAAGCGGACCCGGCGGGTGATCGAACAGACCGGCTCGTAGCCGATCGTGCCGGCGGCCTGGGCGATGGTCTCGACCGGCAGGCCCGGGCCCCACAGCACGACGGGATCGCCCGGCTTCGCGTCCGGGTGGGCGCGCAGGTCGATGGTCATCAGGTCCATCGAGACCCGCCCGATGATGCCGGCGCGCCGGCCGTTGACCAGCACCGGCGTGCCCGCCGGCGCATGGCGCGGATAGCCGTCGCCATAGCCGATCGCGGCGACGCCGACCGGCATGTCCTCGGGGCATTCCCAGGTCGCGGAGTAGCCGACGCGCTCGCCGCGGCGCACGTGGTTGACCGCGATCAGCCGCGTCGCCAGCGTCATCGCCGGGCGCAGGCCGAAGTCGGCCCCGCTGCGGCCGTCCACCACCGAGATGCCGTACAGCGCGCCGCCCGGGCGCACCCAGTCGGCATGCGCCTGCGGCCAGCCGAGCACGGCCGCGGAATTGGCCAGCGAGCGCACGCCCGGCAGGCCCGCGGTGGCCTGGGTGAAGGCCTCCAGCTGGGCGCGGGTCTGCGCGCCGCGCGAGGGCGAGTCGGCGAACTCGTCCGAGCTGGCGAAGTGGTTCATCAGCACGATGTCGGGCGCGACCGCCGGCAGCGCCGCCAGCCGCGCATGCGCCGCGCGCACGTCCTCGACCGGGAAGCCGAGCCGGTGCATGCCGCTGTCGACCTTGAGCCAGCAGCGGATCGGCTCGCCGGCGGGCGCCTGCGCGAGCATCTCCAGCTGCACCGGATGGTGGACCACGGTCTCGACGTTGAGCCGGCGCAGCTGGCCGAGGTCGTCGGCCTCGTTGAAGCCGGACAGCAGCACGATCGGCTGCGACAGCCCGGCCGCGCGCAGGCGCTCGGCGTCCGACAGCGCCGCCACGCCGAAGGCGTCGGCGCCGGACAGCGCGCGCGCCACGCGCTCGAGGCCGTGGCCGTAGCCGTCCGCCTTGACCACCGCCATCACCCGGCTGCGCGGCGCGCGGTGGCGCACCTCGCCGAGGTTGTGGCGCAGCGCGTCGACGTGGATGGTGGCGGAGGTCGGTCGGGCCATCCGGCTATTTTGCCAGCGCGGCGGCGGCTACAGCTTCTGCAGCCGCGCGATCGCCATCTCCAGCGTCACCTCGTTCTTGGCGAAGCACAGCCGCGCCAGCCGCTGCCCCTCGGGTGGCGACTGGTAGAACGGCGACAGCGGGATCGCCGCCACGCCGTGCTCGACGGTGAGCCAGCGGCAGAACGCGAGGTCGTCGAGGTCGGTGACCGCGGAGTAGTCGACCAGCTGGAAGTAGCCGCCCGGCACCGGCAGCGCGCGCAGGCGGGTGGTCTCGAGTTGTTCCTGGAAGCGGTCGCGCTTGTGCTGGTAGAACCCGCCGAGCTGCTCGTAGTGCGCCGGCTCGGCCTGGATCATCGCCGCGAACGCGTGCTGCGCCGGGGTGAAGCTGCAGAAGGTGTTGTACTGGTGGACCTTGCGGAACTCGGCGCTCAGCGCCGGCGGCGCGATGCAGTAGCCGACCTTCCAGCCGGTGCAGTGGTAGGTCTTGCCGAAGCTCGACACCACGAACGCGCGCTCGCGCAGTTCGGGCGTGAGCAGCGCCGACTCGTGCCGGCGTCCGTCGAACACGATGTGCTCGTAGACCTCGTCCGACAGCAGCCAGATGCCGGTGTCGCGCAGGATTTCCGCGACCGTCGCCATGTCCTGCGCGGTGAACATCGCGCCCGACGGGTTGTGCGGGCTGTTGATCATCAGCATCCGCGTCTTCGGCGTAAGCGCATCGCGCACGCGCTGCCAGTCGGGGGCGAAGGTCGCCGGGTCCAGCGGGACGTGCACCGCGCGGCCGCCGGCTAGGTCGATCGCCGGCTCGTAGCAGTCGTAGCAGGGGTCGAGGACGATGACCTCCTCGCCCGGGTGCACCACCGCGGCGACCGCGTCGAAGATCGCCTCGGAGGCGCCGGAGGTGACGGTGATCCCGTGGTCCACGTCCGGCCGCCAGCCGTAGCAGCGCTCGGTCTTGTCGGCGATCGCCTCGCGCAGCGCGGGAATGCCGCTCATCGGCGCGTACTGGTTGTGGCCGGCGCGCATCGCCCGGTCGAGCTCGTCGACCAGGCGCGCGGGCGCGGGGAAATCCGGGAAGCCCTGGCCGAGGTTGACCGCGTGGTGCTCCGCGGCCAGCTGCGACATGACGGTGAAGATGGTGGTGCCGACCTTCGGCAGCCGGGTCTGCGGCGCGGGAATGGGCATCGGGTTCACGGAAGCCGGCGCGTGGGATGCCGGTACAATGGCGTTTGTAGCACGCCCGTCCGTCCTTGCAGTCCTCCCCCGTGATCCCCCACCTGTTCGAAGACGCGCACATCACCGCGCTCGGCCACGCCTACCTCGGCGCCGACTATCGCTGGGAGCTCGATGGCCAGTGGCGCGAGCTGGCGATCGGCCAGCCCGCGCCCGACGCGGACGCGGGTTTCCCGGATGCGGGCGAATTCGGCCTGGTCACCGCCTGGAACCCGCACTCGGTGGTCCGGCCCGAACGCGCCAACCGCGTCGCCGACGATGCCCTGCAGGCGGAGCTGGCGGCGGGCGGCGTGGCATTCCGGCCCGGCTTCGCGGCCGCCCACAACCGCAGCTGGCGCGAGCCCGGCTGGCTGATCGCGGGGATGCCGGCGCAGGCGCTGGACGCGCTGGCGCAGCGCTACGGCCAGCTCGGCATCCTCTACTGGCAGCGCGGCACGCCGGTGCGGCTGCGGCTGTACCACGCGCGGCCGATGGGCTGGCCGGGGTCACCGTGGGTGGACTGGATAGAATGAGCCGCCTGGCGCCCGTCCGCGCCGCTTCCCCGCCGATGGCCGAACATCCCTCCGCCCCGCCGCTGCTCGCCGCACGCGGCCTGTGCTTCGCGCGCAACGAGCAGCCGGTGTTCGGCCCGCTCGACTTCGCCGTGGACGCGGGCGAAGCGCTGCTGGTGCAGGGCGACAACGGCGTCGGCAAGACCACGTTGCTGCGCGTGCTGGCCGGCCTGCTGCGCGCCGACGGCGGCGAGGTCGACCTCGACGGCCGCCACGCCACGCCGGCGCTGCGCGCGGGCGCGATCGCCTACCTCGGCCACCTGCCCGCGCTCAAGGCCGACCTGACCGCGCTGGAGAACCTGCGCTTCCTGTGCGGCCTGCACGGCCGCCGGCGCGCGCAGGCGCCGGAGACCGCGATGGCGATCGTCGGCCTGGCCGGCTACGAGGACACCCTCGCCCGCCAGCTCTCGGCCGGGCAGAAGAAGCGCCTGTCGCTGGCGCGGCTGTGGCTGTCGCCGGCACCGCTGTGGCTGCTCGACGAGCCCTACGCCAACCTCGACCTCGAAGGCATCAACCTGGTCAACCGGATGGTGCAGGCGCACCTGCGCGAGGGCGGCGCGGCGCTGCTGACCACCCATGGCGCCTACGCGGCGCCGCCGGTGCGCACGCGCATGCTGGTGCTCGGGCGGGCGGGGGCCGCGCCATGATGGCCTCGGCGGCCCGCGCCCTGCTCGCCCGCGACCTGCGCCTGCTCTGGCGCCGCCGCGGCGACGCGCTGCAGCCGGCGCTGTTCGCGCTGCTCGTGGTGGTGCTGTTCGCGCTGGCGCTGGGCGCCGAGCCACGCCAGCTGGCGAAGGTGGCGCCGGCGGTGCTGTGGGTGGCGGCGCTACTGGCCGGCCTGCTGGCGCTGGACACGCTGTTCCGCGGCGACGCCGAGGACGGTTCGCTCGAGCAGTGGATGCTTGCGCCGGTGCCGCTGTCCTGGCTGGTGCTGGTGCGCACCTTCATGCACTGGGCGACCACCGCGCTGCCGTTGCTCGTCGCCACGCCCTTCCTCGGCGAACTGCTGCACCTGCCGCCGGCCGAGCTGCCGGTGCTGCTGGCCTCGCTGGCGCTGGGCACGCCGCTGCTGAGCCTGCTCGGCGCGGTGGTCGCCGCGCTGACCGTCGGCATGCGCCGCTCCGGCATCCTGGTCGCGCTGCTGGCGCTGCCGCTGTACGTGCCGGTGCTGGTGTTCGGCGCGGGCAGCGTGGCCGCGGCCGCGCAGGGCCTGGATTCCGCCGGCGCGCTGCTCCTGCTGGGCGCCGGCCTGGTGCTCGCGCTGGTGCTGGCGCCGCTGGCCGCGGCGGCGGCGATCCGCATCGCGCTCGAATGAAACGTCGTGCCCGACCGGGCGGCAACCCGGGCCGGTTGCGCCGGATCAATCCACCCGCCGGCGCGATCGGCGAAAATACCCCGTCTTCCCGCCCCGCCGCGGGCGGAAAACCGCAATGAATCCACTCGTCCGCTGGTTCCACCAACTCGGCTCGCCGCCCACCTTCGACCGCTTCGCCGCGCGCTGGACGCCGTGGGCGTACCTGCTCGGCCTGCTGATGATGGCCTGGGGCCTGTACGGCGCGCTGTTCCTGGTGCCGGCCGACTACCAGCAGGGCGACAGCTTCCGCATCCTCTACATCCACGTCCCGAGCGCGTGGATGAGCATGGCGGTGTTCGCGCTGATGGCGCTGTACGCGGCGATCGCGCTGGTCTGGCGGATCAAGCTGTGCGAGGTGCTGGCGATGGCCTGCGCCCCGGCCGGCGCGGCCTTCACCCTGATCACGCTGCTGACCGGTTCGATCTGGGGCAAGCCCATGTGGGGCACGTGGTGGGACTGGGACCCGCGCCTGACCACCGAGCTGATCCTGCTGTTCCTCTACCTCGGCGTGATCGGCCTGTACAACGCGATCGACGACCGCCGCGCCGCCGCGCGCGCGGCCGGGCTGCTGGCGATCGTCGGCGTCGCGCTGCTGCCGGTGATCCACTACTCGGTGACCTGGTGGAACTCGCTGCACCAGGGCCAGACGATCAGCCTGTTCGGCCAGTCGCGCATGGACGCCAGCATGCTGCCGCCGCTGTGGTGGATGGTGGCCGGCACCCACGTCTGGTTCGTCGGCTCGCTGCTGGCGCGGGCGCGCGCCGACAACCTGCGCCGCGAGGCCGGCAAGGACTGGGTGGCGAGGATGGCGGGGGCGGCGCGATGAGCTACCTGCCCTACGTGATCGCCGCCTATGCCGTGTTCGCGGTCGTGCTCGGCTGGGATTACCTCGCGCCGCGGTTGCAGGTGCGCGCACAGCTGCGCGCGGCGCGGCTGCGCGCCGCCCGCCGCGCCGCGCCGGCTCCGACCGACCCGGCCGCCCCGCTCTCCCGCCAGCCCGGCGAACGCCGGGATCCCGTGTGACCCTCCTCGACTGATGGCGCGCCGGCGCACGCCGCCCGCGCGGACGATGACATGCCCATGCACCCCACCCGCAAACGCCGCCTGCTGCTGATCGTCGCGCTGCTCGCCGCCGCGGCGCTCGCGACGACCCTGATCGCGCTCGCCCTGCAGCGCAACGTCGCCTACCTGTACACGCCTTCGGAAGTGCTCAAGGGCGAGGCCGGCGGCCACGCGCGCTTCCGCCTCGGCGGCATGGTCGCGGCCGGCTCGTTCCAGCGCGCGCCCGGCACGCTGGAGGCGCACTTCGACGTCGACGACGGCGACGCGCGCCTGCCGGTGGTCTACACCGGCATCCTGCCCGACCTGTTCCGCGAGAAGCAGGCGGTGATCGCCACTGGCCACCTGCAGGGCGGCACCTTCGTCGCCGACGAGGTGCTGGCCAAGCACGACGAGACCTACATGCCGAAGGAAGTGGCCGACAAGATGGGCGCCGCGCACCGCAAGCACGGCGTGCGGGGCGGCGAGCCGCCGGCCGACGACACCGGCGCGCCGGCGATGGGGCGCTAGCGTGCTGCCCGAACTCGGCCAGGTCGCGCTCATCCTCGCGCTGCTGGTGGCGGCGCTGCAGGCGGTGCTGCCGCTGGCCGGCGCGCAGCGCGGCATCGGCGGCTGGATGGCCATGGCGCGCCCGGCAGCCTACGCGCAGCTGGCGCTGGTGGTGCTGGCGTTCGGCGTGCTGGCCTGGTCGTTCGAGGCGCAGGACTTCTCGGTGCGCTACGTCGCGCAGAACAGCAACACGCTGCTGCCCTGGTACTACCGCTTCACCGCGGTGTGGGGCTCGCACGAGGGTTCGCTGCTGCTGTGGGCGCTGATCCTCGCGCTGTGGACGGCGGCGGTGGCGCGCTTCTCGCGGCGGCTGCCGCCGGAGGTGATCGCGCGCGTGCTCGGGGTGATGGGGCTGGTCGCGACCGGCTTCCTCGCCTTCCTGATCTTCACCAGCAATCCGTTCGGCCGCCTGCTGCCGGCGCCGGTCGAGGGCCGCGACCTCAACCCGCTGCTGCAGGACCCGGGGATGATCGCGCATCCGCCGATGCTCTACCTCGGCTACGTCGGCTTCTCGGTGCCGTTCGCGTTCGCGATCGCCGCGCTGCTCGGCGACGGCATCGACGCGCGCTGGCTGCGCTGGACGCGGCCGTGGACGAACGTCGCCTGGGGCTTCCTCACCATCGGCATCGCGATCGGCTCGTGGTGGGCGTATTACGAGCTCGGCTGGGGCGGCTGGTGGTTCTGGGACCCGGTCGAGAACGCGAGCTTCATGCCGTGGCTGGCCGGCGCCGCGCTGCTGCATTCGCAGGCGGTCACCGAGAAGCGCGGCAGCTTCCGCGGCTGGACCCTGCTGCTGGCGATCGCCGCGTTCTCGCTGTCGCTGCTGGGCACCTTCCTGGTGCGCTCGGGCGTGCTGACCAGCGTGCACGCCTTCGCCGCCGACCCGACCCGCGGCCTGTTCGTGCTCGTGTTCCTCGGCATCGTGATCGGCGGTTCGCTGCTGTTGTACGCGCTGCGCGCGCCGTCGGACGATGCCGGCGCGCCGTTCGCCGCGTATTCGCGCGAGACCCTGCTGCTGGTCAACAACCTGCTGCTCGCCTCGGCCTGCGCGATGGTGCTGCTCGGCACCCTGTATCCGCTGCTGGCCGACGCGCTCGACCTCGGCAAGCTGTCGGTGGGGCCGCCCTACTTCGCGCTGCTGTTCACCCTGCTGATGGCGCCGCTGGTGCTGCTGCTGCCGTTCGGGCCGCTGACCCGCTGGCAGCGCGAGCAGGCCTCCAAGCCGTTCGCGATGCTGGCGCCGTGGCTGGGCCTCGCGCTGGCGGTGGGCATCGGTGCGTTCTTCCTCGCGCCGCAGGGGCCATGGAAGGTCGCCGCGGGCGTGGCCGGCGCCGCGTGGGTGCTGGCCGGCACGCTGCGCTTCGTGTGGACGCGCTTCCGCGCGAACGGCTCGCGCTTCACCCCCGAGATGCTCGGCATGAGCTTCGCCCACCTCGGCATCGCGGTGTTCCTGGTCGGCGCCCTGCTGGTCGAAGGCATGAGCCAGCAGCGCGAACTCGCGGTCGCGCCGGGGCAGCAGGTCACCCTCGGCCATTACGCGTTCCGCTTCGACGGCGTGACCCGCCGCGAAGGCCCCAACTACGTCGCCGACCGCGGTACCGTCGCGGTGTTCCGTGACGACGCGCCGCTCACCGTGCTGCATCCGGAAAAGCGCCTGTACGCCA
>JBQCFN010000035.1:0-2665 GCA_051959035.1 Lysobacteraceae bacterium
CGGCCTCCAGGTCGATGCCGTAGTCCTCGCTGGGCACTACCACCGGATCGCGCGGGCCCAGGAACATGGCGCTGGTCGCCTGGTACATCAGCGGATCGGTGTAGAAGCTCGCCGGGACCTCGGCCCCGCGCGCGCGGCGCACACGCTCGACGTGCGGCAGGTAGGCCGAGCCGTCGACGAACTCGTAGGCGCGCGGCAGCGGCGCGGCCAGCTGGGCCGGATCGAGCACGAACGCGTCCGGCGCCTCGCCGGCGTCGAGCGCGTCGGACAGCGCGTTCAGGCGCGGCGCGGCGTTGCTCCAGTCCTCCAGCGCGCGCTGCAGGGTCGGCGCGATGGCGTCGGCGCGCACGGCGCGGGCGAGGTCGCGCGACACCACGACGAGCGTGCCGTCGCGGCCGCCTTCCTTCAGGGAACCGAGCTTCATCCGGGCGAGCCTTGTGCGTCTGCGATGGTTTCAATTGTAACGATGGCCGCTGCCGGTGCCAGCCGTGGCCTGCTGGCGCCATCCTTGCCGGATGCCGTGATGAGCCATGCAGGTGCGGCGCGCCGCAGCCTTCCCTGGGCCCGCTGGCGGGCACGGTGCACTTGCAGCGCCATGCGAGGCGCGCGCTCCGGCCGAAGCGGACCAGGCAGCCGCTCAGCGCTGCGCGTCGCCCTGGAACCCTTCGGCGCGATAGGTCAGCACGAGGGTGTCGCGGTGGCCGGGCCCGGCGAGCGGCTGGATCGGGGTCGATTCATGGATCACCCGGGCGTCGTCGAGCAGCAGCACGCTCCACGGGGCGTCCAGGGTGAAGCGCTGGCCGTCGGGGCCATCGGCGGCGAACACCCGCGTCTCGCCACCCTTGATGCCGTTGCGGGCGACCAGGAACACGGCGACGAAATCCACGCCGTCGCGGTGCGCGCCCTCCGGCGTCGGCCGGCCGAGGCCGCCCGCAGTGTCGATGCGGAACTGGTGCGCCTCGACGTACCAGCGTGGCACCGGCCGCAGGGCGCCGAAACAGCGGCCGAGCCCGCGCAGCAGCGCGGCGAAGGCCGGCGCGGTGGCCACCGCCGGGGTGATCGGCTCGAACCAGCGGTGCATGCCGCCGTGCAGGGCGTTGTATTCGAGCGGCTGCCAGTGCGCGCGGTGGGGGGCCTGGACGAGCACGTCGGCTTCGAGCACGAAGCAGGCATGCCGGCGCTGGCGGTAGCGTCCGCCGTCCTTCAGGTAGCGGTCGGCGGCCAGGTCGTCCCAGCTGGGCGCCAGCGCCTGCAGCGCGGCCAGCGGGGTGCCGGCGAGCGCGGCGACGTCGGCGGGCGCGAGCACCGCGAAGCCGCGGTCGCGCAGGTGCGGCACCACGCGATCCAGCGGCACGGCCGGGGCGGAAAAGGTGGCGACCACGGCGACCTCCGTTTGCCGGCGAACCCTGGAAACGCGAAGACCCGCCGGAGCGGGTCTTCGGGCGACTGCGGAGCAGTCTCTTGGATGGCAGCCCCGGATGGATTCGAACCACCGAATGCCTGAGTCAGAGTCAGGTGCCTTACCGCTTGGCGACGGGGCTATGGAGCGGATTGTAACGCCGGAGCAGGGCGCGACCCAAGCGGGGCGGCCGCGCTCCGCCGCCGGAGCATCAGCGCTTGGAGAACTGGGTCGCGCGGCGGGCCTTGTGCAGGCCGACCTTCTTGCGCTCGACCTCGCGCGCGTCGCGGGTCATGAACCCGGCCTTGCGCAGCTCCGTCTTCAGCGACTCGTCGTACTCGACCAGCGCGCGGGCGATGCCCAGGCGGATGGCGCCGGCCTGGCCGGTGGTGTCGCCGCCCGACGCGGTCACGACGACGTCGAACTTGTCGGTCGACTTGGTCAGCTCGAGCGGCTGGCGCACGATCATGCGCGCCGTCTCGCGGCCGAAGAACTCGTCGAGCGGACGCTCGTTGATGGTGATGTTGCCGCTGCCCTTGCGCAGGAACACGCGCGCGGTGGAGGACTTGCGGCGGCCGGTGCCGTAGTTCTGGGTGGTTGCCATGATGTGACCTTAGATCTCGAGCGGCTGCGGCTGCTGGGCGGCGTGCGGGTGGTTCGGTCCGGCGTAGACCTTGAGCTTCTTGTACATCGCGCGGCCGAGCGGATTCTTCGGCAGCATGCCCTTCACGGCGATCTCGAGGACGCGCTCCGGGTGGCGCTCCAGCGCCTGGGCGAGGTTCTCGGACTTCAGGTTGCCGACGTAACCGGTGAAGCGGTGGTACATCTTGTCCTGCAGCTTGTTGCCGGTCACCGCGATCTTGTCGGCGTTGACCACCACGAGGTAGTCGCCGGTATCGACGTGCGGGGTGAATACGGGCTTGTGCTTGCCGCGCAGGCGGCGGGCGAGCTCGGAGGCGAGTCGGCCCAGGGTCTTGCCCTCGGCATCGACCACGTACCAGTCGCGCTGGACGGTTTCGTTCTTGGCGATGAAAGTCTTCATGACGGCTTCTGTGGTCGGTGCCTTGTCGGGCTGGTTGCGGCGCGGGTGGCCCCGGCCGGAACTTCGCCACGCGTTGTGCGACGAAAAGAAGCGGGATGATAGCGGCCCCGGGCGGCCATCGCAAGCCGCCGGGCACCGGCCGGCTGCCGGGGCCCGCCGCCGTACACTGGCCTGGTCGAAGGGCTCGCCCCGCAGACCCTCCCCTGCCACGACCGCACGCCATG
>JBQCFN010000036.1:0-19493 GCA_051959035.1 Lysobacteraceae bacterium
GGCGCGGTGCTGAAGGGTGTGGTCAAGAACCTCACCGACTACGGCGCCTTCGTCGACCTCGGCGGCATCGACGGCCTGCTGCACATCACCGACATGGCGTGGAAGCGCGTGCGCCATCCGAGCGAAGTGGTCGAGGTCGGCCAGGAGCTCGACGTCCGCGTGCTCAAGTACGACCGCGAGCGCAACCGCGTCAGCCTGGGCCTGAAGCAGCTGGGCGAGGATCCGTGGGACAACATCTCGCGCCGCTACCCGGCCAACACCCGCGTGTTCGGCAAGGTCTCCAACGTCACCGACTACGGCGCGTTCGTCGAGATCGAGCCGGGCGTCGAGGGCCTGGTGCACGTGTCCGAGATGGACTGGACCAACAAGAACGTCAACCCGTCCAAGGTCGTGCAGGTCGGCGACGAGGTCGAGGTCATGGTGCTGGACGTGGACGAGGAGCGTCGCCGCATCTCGCTGGGCATCAAGCAGGTCACCAGCAACCCGTGGGAGACCTTCGCCGCGATCCACAAGAAGGGCGACAAGGTGTCCGGCCAGATCAAGTCGATCACCGACTTCGGCATCTTCATCGGCCTGGACGGCGGCATCGACGGCCTCATCCACCTGTCGGACATCAGCTGGAACTCGACCGGCGAGGACATCGCCCGCAACTACAAGAAGGGCGACACGCTGGAAGCGGTCGTGCTGGCGGTCGATCCGGAGCGCGAGCGCATCAGCCTCGGCGTCAAGCAGCTGGAGCAGGACCCGATGGGCACCTACGTCGCATCCAACGCGCGCGGTTCCGTCGTCAAGGGCAAGGTGAAGGAAGTCGACGCCAAGGGCGCGACCGTCGAGCTCGAGAGCGGCGTGGAAGGCTACATCGCCGCCCGCGACATCGCCCGCGAGCGCGTGGACGACGCGTCGCACTACCTGAAGGTGGGCGACGAGGTCGAGGCCAAGATCGTCGGCACCGACCGCAAGAGCCGCCTGATGCAGCTGTCGATCAAGGCCAAGGACGAGGCCGAGACCCAGGAAGCGCTGGCCGAGTACAACAAGGCCGCCTCCGAGGCCTCCAGCGGCACCACCAAGCTCGGCGCCCTGCTGCGCGAGCAGCTCAACAGCAAGTCCGAGTAAGCAAGGCAAGTCGCACCACCCGCGGTACCAGGCGACGGCCCGTCGACCTGCGGGGCCGTCGTCCTGCCGGCGACCGCAGTCCCAGGGACAGGCGATGACCAAGTCCGAACTGATCGAGATCCTCACCCAGCGCCAGGCGCACCTGAAGGCCGACGACGTCGACCTCGCGGTGAAGGCGTTGCTGGAGATGATGGGAGGCGCGCTCGCCGGGGGCGACCGCATCGAGATCCGTGGCTTCGGCAGCTTCTCCCTGCATTACCGCCCGCCACGCACCGGCCGCAACCCGAAGACGGGCGAAGCGGTGGCGCTGCCGGGCAAGCATGTTCCCCATTTCAAGCCGGGCAAGGAGCTGCGCGAACGCGTCAGCCACGCCACGCCGGTCGCGGTCGACGACTGAGCCACGACAAAGCGCTGGCGGAATTCCGGCCGGCATCGGCTAAGCTGGCCGGCGCAACCGGAGCCGAAGATGCGCCAGACCCGACTCCCGCCAGCCACCACGCGCGCCGCATTCCCTTGCGCCGCCCCGGCGGAGGCGTGCACCCGATGACCGCCTTCCTCAACCAGTGGTTCTGGTTCTTCCTGCTGCTGCCGCTGGCCGCGCTGAGCGGCTGGGTGATCGGTCGCCGCGGCGGGGAGCGGCATAGCGACAGCCAGGTCAGCAAGCTGTCGACGACCTATTTCCGCGGCCTGAACTACCTGCTCAACGAGCAGCCGGACAAGGCGATCGAGCTGTTCCTGCACATCGCCGAGCTGGACAAGGAAACCTTCGAAACCCAGGTCGCGCTCGGCCACCTGTTCCGCCGCCGCGGCGAGGTCGACCGCGCGATCCGCCTGCACCAGGCGCTGGTCGAGCGGCGCGACCTGAGCGACGCCCAGAAGGTGCAGGCGCTGCTCGCGCTCGGCGAGGACTACATGCGATCGGGGCTGCTCGACCGGGCGGAAACGGTCTTCACCGACCTCGCGCGCATCGACCAGCGCGCGCCGCAGGCGCTCAAGCACCTGATCGGCATCTACCAGGCCGAGCGCGACTGGGCGAAGGCGATCGAGAACGCGACCCGCTACGAAGCCGTCACCGGCGAACCGATGGGCAAGCTGATCGCCCAGTTCGAGTGCGAGCTGGCCGACCGCCAGCGCGCCGCGGGCGACATCGAGGCCGCGCGCAGCGCGATCGCGCGTGCCTACGCGGCCGATTCCACCTCCGTGCGGGCGGGCCTGCTCGAAGGGCGCATCGAGGTGGACGACGGCAACGACGCGGCCGCGATCCGCGCGTTCGAACGCGCGGCCCGCCACGACCCGGATTACCTGCCGGAAATCCTGCCGGCGCTGCTCGCCTGCTACGACCGCGTCGGCGACACCCCCGGCGCGCGCGCCTTCCTCGCCGAGATGAGCGAGCACTACCGCGGCATCTCGCCGGTGCTGGCGCTCACGCGGCTGGTCGAGTCGGAGGAGGGCGTGGGCACCGCGCGCGCCTACCTCGCGCAGCAGCTCAAGGACCGGCCATCGGTGCGCGGCGAGGCCGCGCTGATCGACCTGACCCTGGCCGAAGGCGCCGATCCCACCGCCACCCTGCACGACCTCAAGCACATCACCGACCAGCTGCTGGTGCGCAACCCGAGCTACCGCTGCAGCCGTTGCGGTTTCGGCGCGCGCAGCCACCACTGGCAATGCCCCAGCTGCAAGGAGTGGGGCACGATCAAGCCGCTGCTCAACTACGCGGTGGTCTGAGGATGCGGGGGCTCGCCTGGCCCGCGTGGGTCGGCATCCCGTTCGCGCTGGCCCTCGCCGGCACCTGGCTCGCGCGCGGCTACGCGCTGCGGCGCCGGCTGATCGACCAGCCGGGCGAGCGGCGCAGCCATGCGGTCGCCACCCCGCGCGGCGGCGGCGCCGGCATCGTCCTGGCGATGGGCTGCGCGCTCGCGCTGCTGGCCTTCGCCGCACCGGCCTGGCGCCCGCTGGCGCTGGCGATCGGCACCGGGCTGCTGCTCGTCGCCGCGGTGGGCTGGGTGGACGACCATCGGCCGCTGTCGCCGTGGCTTCGCCTGTCCGTGCACGCGCTGGCAGCGGCCTGCCTGGGGGGTGGCATGCTGGTCGTCGGGTTGCCCATTCCCTTCGCCGCCGCCGGCGTCGCGTTGGCGCTGGTGCTGACCAACGTCTGGAACTTCATGGACGGCATCGATGCGCTGGCCGCCAGCCAGGGCCTGTTGGTCGCGATCGCCTGCGCGCTGTTCGCACGCAGCGGCCCGGCCGCGTGGATGGCGCTGGCGTTGGCGGCGGCCTGCGCCGGCTTCCTGCCGTTCAACCTGCCGCCCGCGCGGATCTTCATGGGCGACGTGGGCAGCGGCGCGCTCGGTTACCTGCTGGCCGCGCTGCTGGCCTGGAGCGGGGCCCGGGCACCGGGCGAGGCGCCGTTGCTCCTGCTGCCTCTGTCCGCGTTCCTGCTCGATGCCTCGTTGACCCTGGCGGGGCGCATCTGGCGCGGCGAGCGCTGGTGGCTGCCGCACGCGCAGCATGCCTACCAGCGCTGGGCCAGGCGGATGCGCCTTCACGGTGCCGTCACGGCGGCGTATGCCCTTTGGACCGCGTGTGCGTTGCTGGTGATGGCTGTCACCGTCGCCACGGTTCCGGCGATTAGAATGCTGGCGCTCGGCGGGTGCTACCTGGCGGGCGCAGCCACATGGAAAAGGTTGCAGCAACCTCCGCATCCCCCACGGAGTCGAGCGAATGACGCGCTGGAAGGACTGGCTGACGAACGGATTCCCCCGCCTGGTCGTGGTGGCGCATGACATTGGCATGGTCTGGGCCAGCTGGATCGGCCTGCACCAGTTGCGATACGCGATCCTTCCCTCCGCGCAGCCGCTCACGCTGTGGTCCACCGAGATCGCGCTGGTGCTCGCGGCGCAGGGGCTGGTGTTCTGGCGGGTGGGGCTGTACCGCGGCGTCTGGCGCTTCGCCAGCGTCCCGGACCTGCTCAACATCCTCAAGGCCAGCCTGTTTGGCCTCCTCGCCATCGCGGCCGGACTGTTCCTCTACAACCGGCTCGACCAGGTGCCGCGATCGGTGCTGGCGCTCTATCCGCTGGTCCTTACCGCGTTGCTGGGCATGCCGCGACTGCTCTACCGTTCCTGGAAGGAGCTCCGCCAGTCGCGGGTGAACCGGTCCGGCACGCGCGTGCTGATCCTCGGCGCTGGCAACGCGGGCGAGGCGCTGGTGCGCGACCTGCGCCGCACCGGCGCGTACGAGCCGGTCGGCTTCCTCGACGATGCCGCCAAGCTGCGCGGCAGCGTGCTGCACGGCTTGCCGGTGCTCGGCCGCATCGAGGACGTGGAGCGCATCGCGCCGGAAACCGCGGCCAAGCTGCTGGTCATCGCCATTCCCTCGCTCGATGCGACATCGATGCGCAAGATCGTCGCCGCCTGTGAACGCACCGGGCTGCCGTTCCGCACCGTGCCGCGGCTCGACGACCTGCTGGAGGGGCGCTCGCTGCCGGGCGACCTCAAGGAAGTCGCGATCGAGGACCTGCTCGGCCGCCAGCCGGTCACGCCGGACTGGAAATCGATCCGCGCCTGGCTGGGCGGCCGCGGCGTGCTCATCACCGGCGCCGGCGGTTCGATCGGCTCGGAACTGTGCCGCCAGTGCGCCCGCCACGGCGCGGCGCGCATCGCGCTGGTGGAAATCGACGAACTCGCGCTGACCACGATTGAGGCGGAGATCACCCGCCACTTCCCGCAGATCGAATGCATCCCGGTGCTCGGCGACTGCGGCGATCCGGCGGTCATCCGCCGCGCGCTCGAGCTTGGCGCGCCGGACGCCGTCTTCCACGCCGCCGCCTACAAGCAGGTCCCGCTGCTGCAGACGCAGCTGCGCGAGGCCGTGCGCAACAACGTGCTGTCCACCGAAACCGTCGCCCGGGCCAGCCACGAAGCGGGCGTCGGCACCTTCGTGCTGATTTCCACCGACAAGGCGGTCGACCCGGTCAACGTGCTGGGGGCGACCAAGCGGCTGGCCGAAATGGTCTGCCAGGCGATTGCGGGCCCGCACGCGACCCGCTCGGTCACCGTGCGCTTCGGCAACGTGCTGGATTCGGCCGGCAGCGTGGTGCCCCTGTTCCGCGAGCAGATCCGCCATGGCGGGCCGGTGACGGTGACCGATCCCGAGGTCACCCGCTACTTCATGACGATCCCCGAAGCCTGCCAGCTCATCCTGCAGGCCGCGGCGCTCGGTGCGCAGCAGGTCGTCTACACCCTCGACATGGGCGAGCCGGTGTCGATCCGCATGCTCGCCGAGCAGATGATCCGTCTCGCGGGCAAGGTGCCCGAGCGCGACGTGGCGATCGTCTACACCGGCCTGCGCCCCGGCGAGAAGCTGCACGAAAACCTCTTCCATGCCGACGAGCGCTACCGGCCCACCGCGCACCCGAAGATCCTGCAGGCGGAGGCGCGCGCGGTCGCGCCGGAGCTGGTGCTGGCGGCGGGTGAACGCCTGCGTGACGCGGTGGTCCGTTACGATCTGGACGAGCTGGGCAGGCTGCTGCGCGAGACGGTTCCCGAATTCGCGCCTTCCGAGGAAATGCAGCCTCCGGCCACGGCGACCGTCGTCGCCTTTCCCGCTCGCCAGTCACGGAAGATTCGATGATCCCATCCGCAACCCGCCACGGCCGCATCCGCAAGGCCGTCTTCCCGGTCGCCGGCCTCGGCACCCGCTTCCTTCCCGCCACCAAGACCGTTCCCAAGGAGATGTTGCCGGTGATCGACCGGCCGCTGATCCAGTACGCGGTCGACGAAGCGATCGAGGCCGGTTGCGACACCCTGGTCTTCGTCACCAACCGCTACAAGCACGCGGTGGCGGACTACTTCGACAAGGCCTACGAGCTGGAGCAGAAGCTCGAGCGCGCCGGCAAGGCCGAGCAGCTGGAGCTGGTGCGCAGCGTGCTGCCCGAGGGCGTGCGCGCGGTGTTCGTCACCCAGGCCGAGGCGCTCGGCCTCGGGCACGCGGTGCTGTGCGCCAAGCCCGTGATCGGCGACGAACCCTTCGCCGTGCTGCTGCCCGACGACCTGATCTGGAACCGGGGGCCCGGCGCGCTGAAGCAGATGGCGGACCTGGCCGAGCAGAGCGGGGCGAGCGTGCTGGCGACGCAGGACGTCGCGCGCGAGAAGACCGGCAGCTACGGCATCGTCGCCACCGACGACTTCTCCGGGCGGCAGGGTCGCATCAACGCGATCGTCGAGAAGCCCAGTCCCGACGTGGCGCCGAGCACGCTGGCCGTGGTCGGCCGCTACGTATTGTCGCCGCGCATCTTCGACCTGCTGGAGACGACGAAGGCGGGGGCGGGCGGCGAGATCCAGCTCACCGACGCCATTTCCGCGCTGCTGGCCGAGGAGCCGGTGCTGGCCTACCGCTTCCAGGGGACGCGCTTCGACTGCGGCACCCACATCGGCCTGGTCGAGGCGACCATCCGCTACGCGCTCGACCACGAGACGCTCAGCGACGCGGCGCGCGAGGTGATGCAGAAGGCATTGTCCGAACTCGGGGTGACCGAGTTGAGCTGACCCGCCGTGCGCCGGTGGCCACGACGTGGCGCCGGCGCCGGCGCAGTCGCGGCAAGCCCGGTCGTGGCCGGTGTCTCTTGCGCGGGCGCGCAGGGCACCTGGCGCAGGCGCGGCGCGGCATGCAGGCATGCGCTAGGCTGTGCCGGCGCGCCGGCTCCCCGGGGTTCGCCGCGCCGCGCTTGCACCCTTCTTCCGCCAGGCCCACGGCCTTCCCCGCGCATGACCACGACGCCCGACAGCTATTACCGCGCCACGCTGCCGGAGCGTCCCACGCGGCCCGCGTTGCGCGGCCGGCGCGAGGCCGCCGTATGCGTGGTCGGCGGCGGCTTTGCCGGGCTCAATACCGCGCTCGGCCTGGCCGAACGGGGCGTACGCGAGGTGGTGCTGCTGGAAGCCGAACGGATGGGCTTCGGCGCTTCCGGCCGCAATGGCGGATTCGTGTTCGGGGGCTTTTCGCGCGGCGAGGACGCCTTGCTGCGCGAACTCGGCCCGTATCGCGCCCGCGCGCTGTATGCCGGCACCACCGACGCGGTCGAACGCATCCGCGCGCGGATCGATGCGCACGCCATCGACTGCGAGCGGGTCGAGGCCGGCGTTCTGTGGGCGAACTGGTTCCGCGATCCGCGCGTCCTGCGCGAGCGGCAGGCGCTGCTCGCGCGCCACTACGGCGTCGAGTGGCAGTGGCTGCCGCGGGCGGAGCTGCGCGAACGCGTGCGCAGCACGCGCTACCACGACGGCCTCTTCGAGCCGCGCGCCTTCCATTTCCATCCGCTCAAGTACGCGCAAGGCCTCGCGGACGCGGCGGCCGGGATGGGCGTGGCGGTGCACGAGGCCTCGCCCGCGACCGGGCTCGAACGCGTGGGCGGCGGCTGGCGCGTGCGCACGCCGGAAGGCGAGGTCCACGCACGCGACGTGGTGCTGGCCTGCGGTGGCTACCTGGCAGGACTGCGCCGCGAGGTCGACGCCGGGGTGCTGCCGATCGCGACCTACGTGATGGTCACCGAGCCGCTGGGCGCGCGCCTGGGCGAGGTGCTCACGACGGGCGCCGCGGTCTACGACACCCGCTTCGCCTTCGACTACTACCGGCCCTTGCCGGACACCCGGCTGCTGTGGGGCGGCCGCATCTCGGTGCTGGACCGCTCGCCGGGCTCGGTCGAGCGCGTGCTGCGCCGCGACCTGCTGAAGGTGTTCCCGCAGCTCGATGGCGTGCGCATCGAGCATGCGTGGTCCGGGCTGATGAGTTATGCGCGCCACCAGATGCCGCAAGTGGGCGCGATCGAGCCCGGCCTGTGGGTGGCGCAGGCTTTCGGCGGCCACGGGGTCGCGCCGACCACCTTCGCCGGCGAGCTGCTCGCCGCGGCGATCGCGGAAGGCGACGGGCGCTGGCGGGAACTGGCCGGCTACGGCCTGGTGTCGGCGTTCAAGCCCGCGGGCTTCCTCGGCGCCCAGCTCGGCTACTGGTGGGCGGAAGCGCGCGACGCATGGACGGACTGGCGCGAACGGGGCGCGGCGTGATGAAGAAGATTTCATCCTGCCGCCATCCAGTCGTTGGACGGCTGGCGACAGCATCGCATCGCAGTTCCCCTTCCAGGAGACCTCCGATGCGCCGCGTCCTGCTCGTTCCGCTCGCCACCGTCCTGACCTGCCTCATCCTGGGCGCCTTCGCCGCCCCGCCGGCCGCCGCATCCGCGAAAGCCCCATCGACGGCGCCGGTAGTCTCCGCAAAGGCCACGCCTGCCAAGGGAGAGAAGGCCAGCACGGCGAAGGCCAGCGCCGCCGCCCCGGCCGTCAGGCCTGCCGCCGCCATGCCGGCGGCTCCGGCCAAGCCCGCCAGCGCCGCCGCGCCGAAGGCCGCGCGCTGCCGCGATGCGCAAGGCAGGTTCACGGCCTGCAACACCGCGAGGACCCAGTGCCGCAATCCCAAGGGCAAGTCCACCGCCTGCGCCAGGTAGCCATTCCCGCCGGCGGAAACAGGAAGGGGCAGCCCATGGCCGCCCCTGTTTGCTACGGCGCCAATCGGCTCAGAGCGCTTCGAACACGCCCGCCGCGCCCATGCCGGTGCCGATGCACATCGTCACCATGCCGTACTTCTGCCGGCGCCGGCGCAGGCCGTGCACGACGGTCGCGGTGCGCACCGCGCCGGTCGCGCCGAGCGGTTGGCCGAGTGCGATCGCGCCGCCGAGCGGATTGACCTTGGCCGGATCCAGCTCGCTGTCGCGGATCACCGCCAGCGCCTGCGCGGCGAAGGCCTCGTTGAGCTCGATCCAGTCGAGCTGGTCCCTGGTGAGCCCGGCCTGCTTCAGCGCCTTCGGGATCGCCGCGATCGGTCCGATGCCCATCACCTCCGGGCGCACGCCGGCGACCGAGAAGCTGACGAAGCGCGCCAGCGGGGTCAGTCCGTAGTCCTTGATCGCCTGCTCCGAGGCCAGCAGCACCGCGCCCGCGCCATCCGACATCTGCGAGCTGTTGCCTGCGGTGACCGTGCCGCCGAACTGCGCGTTGCGGAACACCGGCTTGAGTTTCGCCAGGCCCTCCAGCGAGGTATCGGGGCGCGGGCCCTCGTCGGTGTCCACCTGCGTCTTCTTCAGGCGGATCGTGTTGCCGGCGAGGTCGGGCAGGCGGGCGACCACCTCGAACGGGCTGATCTCGTCGCGGAACTCGCCGGCCTGGATGGCGGCCAGCGCCTTGCGGTGCGAGGCGAGGGCGAACGCGTCCTGGTCCTCGCGCGAGACCTTCCATTCCTCGGCGACTTTCTCGGCGGTGATGCCCATGCCGTAGGCGATCGCGACGTTCTCGTCGCGGGCGAACACCTGCGGGCTGAGCGCGACCTTGTTGCCCATCATCGGCACCATCGACATCGACTCGGTGCCGCCGGCGAGCACCAGGTCGGCGTTGCCGAGGCGGATCTGGTCGGCGGCCAGCGCGACCGCCTGCAGGCCGGAGGAGCAGAAGCGGTTGACGGTCTGCGCGGCGATCGTGTTCGGCAGGCCGGCCAGCAGCACGCCGATGCGCGCCACGTTCATGCCCTGCTCGGCCTCGGGCATCGCGCAGCCGATCACCGCGTCCTCGATGCGGGTCAGGTCGATCCCCGGCGCCTGCGCGACCACGCTGCGCAGCGCGTGCGCCAGCAGCTCGTCGGGGCGGGTGTTGCGGAACACGCCGCGCGGCGCCTTGCCGACCGGAGTGCGGGTGGCGGCGACGATGTAGGCGTCCTGGATTTGCTTCGTCATTGGTGTCGTTCCTGCTCTGGGCGCCGGTCAGGCGCGCTTGGATTCGCGTGGGCTCAGTTCCGCAGGGGCTTGCCGGTCTTGAGCATGTGCGCGATCCGCTCCTGGGTCTTCGGCATCTGCGCCAGCGCGACGAAGTGCTCGCGCTCCAGCCGCAGCAGCCAGTCCTCGTCGACGGTCGCGCCGCGGTCGACCTCACCGCCGCAGATCACGGTGGCGATGCGCGAGGCGATCTCGTAGTCGTGCGGCGAGATGAAGCGGCCTTCCAGCATGTTGACCAGCATCATCCTGAAGGTCGCGATGCCGACGTCGCCGGCGACCTGTACCCGGCGGGCGGGCAGGGGCGGGCGGTAACCGCCCTCGGCGAGCGCGCGCGCATTGGCCTTGGCCACGTGCAGCAGCTCGTGCGGGTTGAACACGACCGGGTCGGCGTCGCGCGCAAGCTTGAGCTGCTTCGCTTCCATGGCGGAGGTCGAGACCTTGGCCATCGCCACGCTCTCGAATGCGGCCTTGAGCTGGGCGAACACGTCGCCGCCCGGGCCGGCCGCTTCGGACGCGCGCACCGCGAATTCCTTCAGGCCGCCGCCTGCCGGCAGCAGGCCCACGCCGGCCTCGACCAGGCCAACATAGCTCTCCAGCCCGAACACCGTGCGCGCCGCGTGCATCTGGAACTCGCAGCCGCCACCGAGCGCCAGCCCGCGCACCGCCGCGACCACCGGCACCAGCGCGTACTTGATGCGCTGGCTGGTGGCCTGGAAGTTGGCGACCATCGCCTCGAAGCCGGCCACGTTGCCGGCCTGCAGCAGGCCGAGCGCGCCGGCGAGGTCGGCGCCGGCGGAGAACGGCTCCTTCGGCTGCCAGATCACCAGTCCGCGGAAGTCGCGCTCGGCGATGCCGATCGCCTCCTGCAGGCCGTCCAGTACCTGGTCGTTGACCGTGTGCAGCTTGGTCTTGAAGCCGACCACGGCGATGTCGTCGCCGTCGTCCGCCCACATCCGCACGCCGTCGTTCTCGAACACGGTGCGACCCTGCGAGAACTTCTCGCCGAGCAGCGGATCGGGGAAGCGCTGGCGCGCGTACACCGGGTTCTCCGAGCGCGGCACCGCCTTGTTGCGCGCGGGGCTCCAGCTGCCCACGCCACCGTGCACTTCCTCGCGGCCGTCGAACACCCAGTCCGGCAGCGGCGCGTCGCTCATCGCCTTGCCGGCGACGATGTCCTCGGCGATCCACTGCGCGACCTGCTTCCAGCCCGCCGCCTGCCAGGTCTCGAACGGACCGGTGGACCACCCGTAGCCCCAGCGCATGGCGAAGTCGACGTCGCGCGCGGTGTCGGCGATGTCCTTCAGGTGGAAGGCGCTGTAGTGGAAGGTGTCGCGGAAGATCGCCCACAGGAACTGCGCCTGCGGATGGTCGCTGGCACGCAGCGCCGCGAACTTCTTCGCCGGATCCTTCTCCTTGAGGATGCCGCCGACGATCGGGTCGGGCTCGCCGGCGCTCGGCCGGTAGTCCTGCGCCTTCAGGTCGAGGACGAGGATGTCCTTGCCGCGCTTGGTGTAGAAGCCCGCGCCCGCCTTCTGCCCGAGCGCGCCCTTGTCGACCAGCGCCTGCAGCCACTTGGGCGCCTGGAAGTAGGCGTGCCACGGATCGTCGGGCAGGGTGTCGTGCATGGTGCGGATGACGTGCACCATCGTGTCCAGGCCCACCACGTCGGCGGTACGGTAGGTGGCCGACTTCGGCCGCCCGATCGCCGGGCCGGTGAGCGCGTCCACCGTATCGAAGCCGAGTGCGTACTGCTGGGTGTGGTGCATCGCCGCCAGCAGCGAGAACACGCCGATGCGGTTGCCGATGAAGTTCGGCGTATCGCGCGCCACCACCACGCCCTTGCCGAGGGTGGTGGTGAGGAACGCTTCCAGCCCGTCCAGCACCCCCTGGTCGGTGGTCCTGGCCGGGATCAGTTCGGCCAGGTGCATGTAGCGCGGCGGGTTGAAGAAATGCACGCCGCAGAAGCGGTGGCGCAGCTCCTCGGGCAGCACGTCGGCCAGCGCGTTGATGCCCAGGCCCGAGGTGTTGCTGGCCAGCACCGCGTGCGCCGGCACGAACGGGGCGATCTTCCGGTACAGGTCCTGCTTCCAGTCCATCCGCTCGGCGATCGCCTCGATCACGAGGTCGCAGCCGCGCAGCAACTCGAGCCCCGTCTCGTAGTTGGCGGGCACGATCCGTTCGGCCAGCGCCTTGTCGGCGAGCGGGGCAGGGCTCAGCTTCGCCAGGTGGGCGATCGCCTTGTTGACGATGCCGTTGGGGTCGCCTTCCTTCGCCGGCAGGTCGAACAGCACCGTGTCCACGCCCGCATTGGTCAGGTGGGCGGCGATCTGCGCGCCCATGACACCGGCGCCGAGGACGGCGGCGCGCCGTACAAGCAGTTTCTGCGACATATCGTGTAAGTCCTTGATTTAAGACTTGAAGCCGGCGGCCGCGAAGCGGATCAGCTCGCGTGCGGCGCGGGTGCGGTGGGTGGCTTCGCTGACGCCGGCCGGCCGCTTGATCAGGCCGAAGTCGGCCATCGCGTAGGTCAGCGCGCCGGACAGGAAGTCCAGCCGCCAGTACAGCTCCTCCTTGCTCAGTTCGGGCATGCAGGCGGCGATCGCCTTGGCGAACTCGCGCGGCACGTGGCCGTACTGGTCGGACAGGAACTTGCGCAGGCTGTCGTTCTTCTCGGCGTAGGCGCGGGCGATCACGCGGATGAAGGCGCCGCCGCCGTGGCGGTCCTGGGCCATTGCCAGGGCCGGCTCGACGAAGGCGGCGAGGATCGGCTCCAGCTCGCCCGGATGCCGCGCGAGCGCCGCCTTCAGGGCCGCCAGCCGCTGCGCCGACATCTCGTCCATGCGCCGGCGGAACACCTCGTTGACGAGGTTTTCCTTGCTGCCGAAGTGGTAGTTGACCGCCGCGATGTTGACGTCCGCGCGGCTGGTGACCTGGCGCAGCGAGGTGCCGGCGAAGCCGTGCTGGGCGAACAGCTCCTCGGCGGCGCCGAGGATGCGGTCCTTGGTGGAGAAGTGGGCGGTGGCCGCCATGTGCCGTCCTGCTGAATCAAACGCTTGTTTGATGCTAGCCCCGGCGGGTGAACGCCGTCAATTCGGCATGCGCGAAAGCCATGGCGGCCGGCCGGCGGCATCCGCTAGAATTACCGCAGCCGTATCGGCTAAACCCGCGTCCACACGCGGGTTTTTCTGTTATCCTCGGGTCGGGGGCAAGACGCCCGCGACCCGCCTGACCGGAGAAATTCCCCATGGCGCTGGAGCGCACCCTGTCGATCGTCAAGCCCGATGCCGTCGCCAAGAACGTCATCGGCGAGATCTATTCGCGTTTCGAAAAGGCCGGCCTGAAGGTCGTCGCCGCGAAGATGAAGCAGCTCTCGAAGCAGGAAGCCGAAGGCTTCTACGCGGTCCACCGCGAGCGCCCGTTCTTCGCCGCGCTGGTCAACTTCATGATCTCCGGCCCGGTGATGATCCAGGTGCTGGAAGGCGAGAACGCGGTGGCGAAGAACCGCGAGCTGATGGGCGCGACCAACCCGAAGGAAGCCGCGGCGGGCACGATCCGCGCCGACTTCGCCGACTCGATCGACGCCAACGCCGTGCACGGTTCGGATTCGCAGGAGAACGCCGCGATCGAGATCGCCTACTTCTTCCCGGCGACCGACGTCTACGCCCGCTGACCGCCGCACGATGAACGACACGCGCGCCATCGCCATCGAACCCGCCCCCGTGCAGTCCGCGGGCGATGCGCGCGCGCCCCTCGCGGCCAAGGCCAACCTCTTCGACCTGGACCGCGCGGGCCTGGAGCGTTTCTTCGAGCAGGAGCTCGGCGAGAAGAAGTTCCGCGCCCACCAGGTGATGAAGTGGATCCACCACCGCTACGTCACCGATTTCGCCGGCATGACCGACCTCGGCAAGGCGCTGCGCGCCAAGCTCGAGGAGCGGGCCGAAGTCCGCGTGCCGCAACTGATCTTCGACAAGGCGTCCACCGACGGCACCCACAAGTGGCTGCTCGGCATGGACCCCAAGAACGCGATCGAGACGGTCTACATCCCCGACAAGGGCCGGGGCACGCTGTGCGTGTCCTCGCAGGTGGGCTGCGCGCTCAACTGCACGTTCTGCTCGACCGCCACCCAGGGCTTCAACCGCAACCTGTCCACCGCCGAGATCATCGGCCAGGTGTGGATCGCCGCGCGCCACCTCGGCAACGTGCCGCACCAGCAGCGCCGCCTCACCAACGTGGTGATGATGGGCATGGGCGAGCCGCTGGCCAACTTCGACAACGTCGTGCGCGCGATGAGCATCATGCGCGACGACCTCGGCTACGGCCTGGCCAACAAGCGCGTCACGCTGTCGACTGCGGGCATGGTGCCGATGATCGACCGGCTCGCCGCGGAGAGCGACGTGTCGCTTGCGGTCTCGCTGCACGCGCCCTTCGACGAACTGCGCGACACCCTGGTGCCGCTCAACAGGAAGTACCCGATCGCCGAGCTGATGGATGCCTGCGTGCGCTACGCGCTGCGCAAGAAGGGCGAATCCGTCACCTTCGAATACACCCTGATGAAGGGCGTCAACGACCAGCCCGGGCACGCGCGCGCGCTGGTGAAGCTGATGCGCGAGTTCGACCGCCGCGTGCAGATGAAGGACGCGGCCAAGGTCAACCTGATCCCGTTCAACCCGTTCCCCGGCACGCGCTTCGAGCGCCCGGACGACGCGGCGATCCGCGCGTTCCAGCAACAGCTCAATGCCGCCGGCATGATCGCGCCGGTGCGGCGGACGCGCGGCGACGACATCGACGCCGCCTGCGGCCAGCTCAAGGGCCAGGTCCTGGACCGGACCCGCCGCCAGGCCGAATTCCGCAAGCGACTCGCCGCGCAGGGGCCGACCGATGCGGCTGCCTGAGCGCGCCGTGCCGTTGCTGGTGCTGCTGGCGCTGGTGGCGGCGGCGGGCTGTTCGCGGCTGACCTTCATCAAGCCGAAGCTGGAACGCGGCAGGTACACCCAGGTCGCGCCCGATTACACCGTCCGCGAGGACGAGCGCGACCGCAAGCGCATGGCCGCGATGGACGCGCAGGCGCTGGCCGAGCTGGCCCTGCGCCAGAACCAGCTCGACGAGGCCGAGCGCCAGGCGCGCGCCGCGGTGGCCGCCGACGGCGGCTCCGCCGACGCCCACACCGTGCTCGGAGTGGCGCTGGAGCGGCGCGGCGATGCCAGGCAGGCGGGGGCGGAGTACGCGAAGGCGGTCGCGCTTGCGCCCAGCCACGGCATCGCCCTCAACAACTACGCCGCCTGGCTGTGCGGCAATGGCCGCAAGGCCGAGGCGCTGCCGCTGTTCGAGCGCGCGCTCGCCGACCCCACCTATCCGACGCCGGCCACGGCGCTCGCCAACGAGGGTGCCTGTGCGCTCGGTGCCGGGCAGGACGCGCTCGCGGCGCAGAAGCTGCACCAGGCGGTCGCGCTGGAGCCGGCCAACCCGGTCGCGCTGGCGGCGCTGGCCGGGAGCGAATACCGCGCCGGCCATTACCTGGAGGCGCGCGCCTTCTCCGAGCGCCGGCTGGCGGCTGCACCCGCCACGCCGGAAGTGTTGCAACTTGCATCACAGATCGAGCAGAAACTCGGCGACACTGCCGCGGCTGCTCGTTATGTTCAACGCATGAAGGCGGAATTTCCCGGTGAGCGGGGGGTTCCGGGGGATGCAGGGCAGTGAGCGAAGAGGCGAATCCGATCATGCCCGATGGCAGCATGGCGGACGGCGAGCGCGGTTGCGGCGATCGCCTGCGCAGGGCCCGTGAAGCGGCCGGCCTGTCCCGGGCCGACGTGGCCGCGCGCCTGAAGATGCCCGTGCGGGTGGTGCAGTCGCTCGAGGAAGAGGACTGGAGCCGCCTCGGCGCGCCGGTTTTCGTGCGCGGCCAGCTGCGCAGCTACTCGCGCCTGCTCGGGCTGACCACCGCGCCGATGATGGTCGCGTCCGGGGTGGCGCCGGTCGAACCGCCGGTCCTGACCCCGCGCACCTACACGCCCCCGGTGAAGCGCTTCGCCGAACAGCTCGCGCGCCGCTTCGTCTACATCGTGCTCACCGCCGCGATCGCGGTGCCGGTGTGGCTGGCCACGCGCCCGCACCTGGGCACCATCGCGCGCGACGCCGCGCCGCTCGACATCCCGGCTGCCGCGCTCGGCCAGGCCGCGCCGGCACGGCCGGCGCCGGTCCAGGCGCCGGCTGCGCAGGAACCGCGTGCGCTGGTCGCCTCGATCGCGCCACTCCCGGCGCGCGATACACCGACCCTGTCGCTGAAGCTGCACGGCGACAGCTGGGTGCAGGTCGTCGGCAGCGACGGCCAGGTACTGGAGCAGGGCCTGCTGCGGGCGGGCGAGCAGCGGAGCTGGGCCGCCGGTGACGTCGCGCGCGTCGTCATCGGCGACGCCACCGCGGTGGAGGTGCGCCGCGACGGCGCCGCGCTGGACCTCGCGCCGTTCCGCCGCGCGAATGTCGCGCGCTTTACGGTATCCTCTGACGGTTCCCTCGCGCCTGCCGTCGACTGACCCCGTCGTCGACCCGCACCGGTCGCGGGGCTGTCCCACACCTGAGTCGCCGGCCCTGCCGGCCCGAGGCAGCGCACGGCATGGCAATCGACGACCTGCTCGACGAGCACGAACAAGGCGAACGCGTCCGCACCTGGCTGCGCGAGAACGGGGCCGGCGTCCTCGGTGGCGTGCTGCTGGGCCTGGTCCTGATCGCCGGCTGGCAGTGGTGGCAGAAGCAGCGCGAGCAGCAGCGCATGCGCGCCGGCGAGCAGTTCCAGGCCATGGTCGACGCCGCCACCGCCGGCAAGCTCAAGCCCGCGCAGGAGCTCGCGGCGAAGCTGCCGCAGGGGACCTACGCCACGCTCGCCGCGCTCGAACTGGCCAAGGCGCAGGTCGATGCTGGCCAGCGCGATGCCGCGATCGCCACCCTGCGCGCGGCGCACCCGAAGGATCCCGCGCTCGCCGCCATCGTCGCGCCGCGCCTGGCGCAGCTGCTCATCGATGCCGGCAAGCCGCGCGACGCGCTCGCCTTGCTGGCCGCGGACAGCGACGACGTGTCCACCCAGCAGGCGCGCGGCGACGCGCTGTTCGCCCTCGGCCAGGCCAGCGAGGCGCGCGCGGCCTATGCGCGGGCGCTGGTGCATGCGGAGGTCGGTTCGCCGCAGCGCAAGGTGCTCGAACTCAAACTCTCCCAGGTCGGCGGTGCGCCGGCCCAGCCCGAGGCCAAGTCTTGATGACGACCGTTCCGTCCCTGCGCGCGCGTCCCGCCGCGCGCACCGCCGCCCGCGCGGCGACCGCGCTCCTGCTCGCGGCCACCGTCGCGCTCGCCGGTTGCAGCACCGTCAAGGGCTGGTTCGGCGGCAAGAAGAAGGACGAACCGCTGGCGCCGGCGGCGCTGGTCGAGTTCGCGCCCAGCGCCACCGTGACCCGCCTGTGGAAGGCCGACGCCGGCAGGGGCGAAGGCCGCCTGGGCGCGCTCCAGGGCCCGGCGGTCGCCGACGGCCGCGTGTATGCCGCGGCGGTGCGTGGCGGCGTGCATGCCTTCGACCTGCAGACCGGCAAGGAGGTGTGGCGCTACCAGACCAAGCTGCGGCTCTCCGGCGGCCCGGGCGCGGGCGACGGCCTGGTGGTCGCGGGCGGGCTGGACGGCGACGTGGTCGCGCTCGATGCCGCCACCGGCGCCGAGAAGTGGAAGGCGAAGGTGCCCAACGAGGTGATCGCCGCGCCGACCATCGGCCAGGGCATGGTGCTGGTGCACTCCAACGACGGCCGCGTCACCGCCTTCGACGCCGCCAGCGGCGAGCGCCGCTGGTTCTGGAACCACGACATGCCCAACCTCACCGTGCGCGGCGACGGTCCGGTGCTGCTCGGCCCGGGTTACGTCTTCGTCGGCAACGCCGACGGCACGCTGATCGCGCTGGCGCTGGGCGACGGCCACCAGCTCTGGGAAGCGGTCGTCGCGGAGCCCGAGGGCCGTACCGAACTCGAGCGCATGGCCGATGTCGACGGCGTGCCCGCGCTGGACGGCGTCACCCTCTATGCGAGCAGCTACAAGCGCAAGACTGTCGCGGTGGACGGACCGAGCGGGCGCGTGCTGTGGCAGCACGACGCCGGCGGCCCCGGCCGCGTGGCCGTCGGCGGCAGCCAGGTGCTGGTCACCGATCCGGCCGGCGTCGTCTGGGCGCTCGACAAGAACAGCGGCGGCGCGCTCTGGCAGCAGGACAAGCTCCGCAACCGCGCGACCACCGCCCCGGCCGTGCTCGGCGACTACGCCGTGGTCGGCGACTACGACGGCTACCTGCACTGGCTCAAGCTCGATACCGGCGAGTTCGCCGCGCGCGTGCGCGCGGGCCGGGATGCGCTGCGTTCCGCCCCGGTGGTCGCCGACGGCGTGCTGGTGGTGCAGGATGTGGACGGCGGGCTGAGCGCCTACCGCCTCGCCCAGTAGGCCGCCCGCGGCAGCCCATCCAGGCCCCGGGCAGCCGCTGCCCGGGGCCCTTTGTTTTCGCAGGAGCTGACCCCCCATGCTGCCGCTCGTCGCCCTGGTCGGTCGCCCCAACGTCGGCAAGTCGACGTTGTTCAACGCCTTGACCCGCACCCGCGACGCGCTGGTGCATGACGCGCCCGGCGTCACCCGCGACCGCAACTACGGCGTGTGCCGGCTCGACGGGGAGCGCCCGTTCGTGGTGGTGGACACCGGCGGCATCGCCGGCAGCGACGAGGGCCTGGCCGGCGCGACCGCGAGGCAGTCGCGCGCCGCCGCGGAGGAAGCCGACCTCGTCCTGTTCGTCGTCGACGGCCGCGAGGGGCCCTCGGCGCTCGACGACGAGATCCTCGCCTGGCTGCGCAAGGTCGACACGCCGACCTTCCTGGTCGTCAACAAGATCGACGGCATCGACGCGCAGGCCGCGCTGGCCGAGTTCGCGCGCTACGGCTTCCGCACCGTCATCGGCACCTCCTCCGCGCACCGGCAGGGCCTGGACACGCTGCTGAAGCTGGCGCTGGCGGCGCTGCCCGAGGACGGCGACGCCGCGGTGCTGGACGACGATCCCGAGCGCGTGCGGATCGCCTTCGTCGGCCGCCCCAACGTCGGCAAGTCGACCCTGGTGAACCGCCTGCTTGGCGAGGAGCGCATGATCGCCTCCGACGTGCCGGGCACCACCCGCGACTCGATCGCGGTCGACCTCGAGCGCGACGGCCGCAAGTACCGCTTGGTCGACACCGCTGGCCTGCGCCGCAAGTCGAAGGTGGAGGAAGCGGTCGAGAAGTTCTCGATCGTCAAGACGCTGCAGTCGATCGAGGAATGCCAGGTCGCGGTGATCCTGCTGGACGCCTCCGAGGGCGTGACCGAGCAGGACGCGTCGGTGCTCGGCGCGGTGCTCGACGCCGGCCGCGCGCTGGTCGTCGCGATCAACAAGTGGGACGGCCTGTCCACCTACCAGCGCGAGCAGACCGAGTCGCTGCTCGGCCGCAAGCTGGCCTTCGTCGACTGGGCGGAGGCCGTGCGCATCTCCGCGCTGCACGGCTCGGGCCTGCGCGAGCTGTTCAGGGCG
>JBQCFN010000037.1:0-14354 GCA_051959035.1 Lysobacteraceae bacterium
TGTTCTGGGCCCGGGGGGGGTTGGTGTTTTTTTTGGGGGTTGTTGGGCTGGTGAATACGCCCCGTTTGGTGTTCGACTTGGGGGGGTTATTGCGGGTTTTCGCGCCAAACACCGTCGGAAACCCCCCGGGGTGGGGGGTGGAGGCGGCGGGGACGTTGCGGCGGGGCATGCGGCGATCTTAGCGGCGCGCGGGTGCGACCGCCGCCTCGCCGACCGCCGTCACTCGCCGACGACGTCGACGCCCTTCGCGGGGGTGTAGCGGAAGGTGTTGGCCGCGAAGGCCGGATTGCGCCGCCAGTGGTCGAACACGATGCGGGTCTTCTGCCCGAGCGCATCGACCACCTGCATGCGCACCAGGCCCTGCGGGCCGAAGCCCAGGCGCGCGGATTCGAACGACGCCTCGGTGCCGGGCCTGGGCTTGAGCAGCAGCCAGTCGAGCCCGTCCTCCTGGCCGGCCTCCTGCACGCTGTAGTCGCGGTCGAGCCGGGACGGATCGACCAGCGCGGCGAGCGGGCTGTTGGCTTCCTCGGCTCCCTGCGGGCGCCTGGTCACCTGCTCAAGGTCCGGGTCGTATACCCACACCGACTTGCCGTCGGCGACGATCAGCTGCGCGTAGGGCTTCTCGTATTCCCAGCGGAACAGCCGCGGCGCCGACAGCGCGACGCGTCCGCTCGAGGTTTCCTTGAGCTTGCCGGACGGATCGAACACCTGCTGGCTGAAACGCCCGTCCAGGCCCTTCAGGCCCCTGGTGAAGCTGGCGAGGTCGTCGCGCGCGCCGGCGACCGCGGCGGTCGCGCACAGGGCAAGCGACAGGAAGGCAAGGCGGAACAGGCGCATGGCGTGGGCCTCGTCGAAAACGAATGGAGCGAGTCTGCGGCCGGCCGGCTGAATGCGGGTTTCATCGAAGCGCCCGCCGCCCGCGCGGGGCGACCTGCGCGCGTGCGCGAGCTCAGCGCGGCGGCGGCGGCGCGATCACCGTGCGGTCGCCGTTGTGCTCCGGCGCCGACACCACGCCGGCCGCCTCCATCGCCTCGATCAGGCGCGCGGCGCGGTTGTAGCCGATCTTGAGCCGGCGCTGCACGCCGGAGATCGACGCGCGCCGGGTGTCGGTGACGATCCGCACCGCCTCGTCGTACAGCGGATCGGACTCGTCGCCCGCCCCGCCGCTGGACTCCGGCAGGCCGGTCGCGCCGACCACCACGCCGTCGCCGAGCGACTGCACTTCCTCCAGCACGCCCTCGATGTAGTCCGGCCCGCCGCCGGCCTGCTTGAGGTGCTCGACCACGCGGTGCACTTCCTCGTCGCTGACGAAGGCGCCGTGCACGCGCTCGGGCATCGCCGTGCCCGGCGGCAGGTACAGCATGTCGCCATGGCCGAGCAGCGTCTCCGCGCCCGACTGGTCGAGGATGGTGCGCGAGTCGATCTTGCTCGACACCTGGAAGGCGATGCGGGTCGGGATGTTGGCCTTGATCAGGCCGGTGATGACGTCCACCGACGGCCGCTGCGTGGCGAGGATCAGGTGGATGCCGGCCGCGCGCGCCTTCTGCGCGAGGCGGGCGATCAGCTCCTCCACCTTCTTGCCGACGATCATCATCATGTCGGCGAATTCGTCGATGAAGACGACGATGTACGGCAGCGTCTCCAGCGGCTTGGGCGCCTCGCCGAGTTCCGGGTTCGGCTTGAACAGCGGGTCCATCAGCGGCTGGCCGGCGTCCTGCGCGTCCTTCACCTTCTTGTTGAAGCCGGACAGGTTGCGCACGCCCACCGCGCTCATCAGCTTGTAGCGGCGCTCCATCTCCGCCACGCACCAGCGCAGGCCGTTGGCGGCCTCCTTCATGTCGGTGACGACCGGCGCTAACAGGTGCGGAATGCCCTGGTAGACGCTGAGTTCCAGCATCTTCGGGTCGATCATCAGCATCCGCACGTCCTTAGCGGAGGCCTTGTACAGCAGCGACAGCACCATCGCGTTGACCGCGACCGACTTGCCGGAGCCGGTGGTGCCGGCGACCAGCAGGTGCGGCATGCGCGCGAGGTCGGCGACGGTCGGCCGGCCGGCGATGTCCTTGCCGAGCGCGAGGGTCAGCGGGCTCGCCGACTTGTCGTATTCCCTGGAGCGCAACAACTCGCTCAGGTAGATCATCTCGCGGTGGGTGTTCGGCGTTTCCAGGCCGATCACCGACTTGCCCGGGATGACGTCGACCACGCGCACGGACTTTACTGAAAGTCCGCGCGCTATGTCCTTGTCCAGACTGGAAATCTGGCTGACCTTGATGCCAGGCGCCGGCTCGATTTCGAAGCGCGTGATGACCGGCCCCGGATAGGCACCGACCACCTGCGCGTCGATCCGGAAGTCCTTCAGCTTGAACTCGATCTGCCGCGACAGCGTCTCCAGGGTCTGCTCGTCGTAACCCTTGGGCTGCGGCTTGGGATCGTCCAGCAGGGCCAGCGGCGGCACGCCGCTGCCGTCGCCGACGTGGAACAGCGGGATCTGCTGCTCGCGCTTGGCGCGGTCGCTCTTCTCCACCACCGGCGCCGGCGGCGGTTCGATCTTCACCGGCGTGCGCCTGGCGCGCAGCTCGGTGTCGTAGCGGCGGGTTTCCTCGCGCTCCTCGCGCAGTGCGCGGGTCTGCTGCCATGCGCTCGCCTCGCGCGTGCTGCGGCGGGCGAACCGCGCCAGCAACCCCGGCAACGCGAGCACGCCGGCACCGAGGCGGTCCATCACCGCCAGCCACGAGAGGCCGGTGGCCAGCGTCACCGAAACCAGCAGCAGCGCGAGCAGGAACAGGTTGCCGCCAACCGGACCGAACCCGCGATACAGCGAACGCCCGACCAGCTGGCCAAGGATGCCCCCGCTGCCGGCGGAAAAGTCCTGGGCTGCGCCGATGCGCAATTGCAGCAGGCCGGTCGCGGCGACCAGGAAGCCGACCATGCCGACCAGCCGCAGCGCCGGGCCCAGGTCGGCGTCGCCGTCGCCGTCGTTGTCGAGCCCGAACAGCGCGATCCAGGCGATCGCGCCGAGGATCAGCGGCAGCAGGTAGGCAACGTAGCCGGTCAGGTAGAACAGGACGTCGGCGATCCACGCCCCGACCCGCCCGCCGACGTTGTGCAGCGGCGCGGTCACGCTGCCCGAATGCGACCAGCCGGGGTCGTTCGGCGAGAACGTCCACAGGCTCGCCAGCAGGTACAGCAGCAGCGGGGCGATCAGGATCAGCGCGATGTCGCGCCACAGCCGCTGCCGGCGCGGCGAGGGCGCGCGCTTGTCGGCCCGGGCGTTGTCGCTGCGGACCTTCCTGCGGGTTGCTGCGGGAGCTTGCGCCACTGTCAGGTTCTGGCTGAAGGACAGTCGGTTAGTCGTTGAAGATACAGCAGAAACGCCGCCCGGATCGCGGCGGTGTCGCGGTGGAGGTCCATTCCCCTGCCTTACATGACGGAAGGGCCTGCCCGGAACCCGGACAGGCCCTTCGTCGCGAGGATGACACGGAACGCGGCCGCCGGTCCGGCCGGCGGTCGCGATGCGCGCTGGTTCAGAGGGCCATACCCTGCAGCGCCGGGTGGACGATCCGGCCGCCCTCGACGTTGATGCCGCGCACCAGCGCCTCGTTGCCGCGCCAGTCGCCGGAGGCCAGCTTGTTCACCCACGGCAGGATCGCCGCGCAGATCGCCTGCGAGGAGGTCTGCGGCACCGCGCCCGGCATGTTGGTCACGCAGAAGTGGGTCACGCCCTCCTCCACGTAGGTCGGCTCCTTCCAGGTGGTCGGGCGCGAGGTCTCGAAGCAGCCGCCCTGGTCGATCGCGATGTCGACCACCACGCTGCCCGCTTCCATGCCCTTGAGCATCTCGCGGGTCATCACGTGCGGCGCCTTGGCGCCGGTGACCAGCACCGCGCCGATGACGAGGTCGGCCGACGCGACTTCGCGCGCCACCACGTCGTGGTACGGGTACAGCGCGGTGACGTTGTTGCCCAGCCGCATCATCTCGTCCATGCGGTCCTGGCGCATCTCGAACACCGTCACGTTCGCCCCGGCGGCCGCGGCCAGCGCGGCGGACGCGCCGCCGGCCTTGCCCGCGCCGAACACCACCACCTTGCCGCGCTCGGTCGACGGCAGGCCGCCGAGCAGCTTGCCCTTGCCACCCATGGGCTGGTGCAGCAGGTGGGTGCCGACCTGCACGCCGATCTTGCCGGCGATGATCGACATCGGCGCCAGCAGCGGCAGGTCGCCGTTGGGCAGCTCGACGGTCTCGAAGGCGACGCCGGTCAGGCCGATGTCGAGCAGCTGCTTGGTCAGGGCCGGCTCGGCGGCCAGGTGCAGGTAGCAGAACAGCAGGTGGTCGCGGCGCAGGTGCGCGAGGTCGCCGGCGATCGGCTCCTTCACCTTGACGATCAGCTCGCCCTTCTCGTACAGCGCGGCCGCGTCGGGCGCGATCTTCACCCCGAGGCGGGTGTACTGCTCGTCGGGAAAGCCGCTCTTGACGCCCGCGTCCTTCTCCAGCCAGACCTCGTGGCCGCGCTTGACCAGGTCGCCGGCGGCGGCCGGGACGAGCGCCACGCGCCCTTCGAGGGTCTTGGTTTCCTTCGGCACACCGATACGCATCTTCTTCTCCGTCGCCCGTGGGGGCTGCTGTGTCGCCCCGCAGGGGCTGCTTGTTCCGGGCCCGCGCGCGGGCCGGTGGGCGCGGCGCGCCATCGCGCACTACGCAGTGTTCCGTCGCCGGACCGGCGCGCGCCTTGTGTTGCGTGGTGGGCGCCGCCAAGCTATGCGGCCTGCGCCAGTTCCGGCGCGTTCCGTCGACCGCGAATTATACCCATGACCTCCTCGAAGCACTGCCGCCTGCTGATCCTCGGTTCCGGTCCCGCGGGCTGGACCGCCGCGGTCTACGCCGCGCGCGCCAACCTCAAGCCGGTGCTGGTCACCGGCCTGCAGATGGGAGGCCAGCTGATGACCACGACCGAAGTCGACAACTGGCCGGGCGACGCGCACGGGCTGATGGGGCCGGACCTGATGGCGCGCATGCAGGCGCACGCCGAGCGCTTCGACACCGAGGTGATCTTCGACACCATCCACACCGCCGACCTGTCGCAGCGCCCGTTCCGCCTGAAGGGCGACAACGGGGAATACACCTGCGACGCGCTGATCATCGCGACCGGCGCGACCGCCAAGTACCTCGGGCTGGAGTCGGAGGAGAAGTTCAAGGGCCGCGGGGTGTCCGCCTGCGCGACCTGCGACGGCTTCTTCTTCAAGGACCAGGACGTGGCGGTGGTCGGCGGCGGCAACACCGCGGTCGAGGAGGCGCTGTACCTGTCCAACATCGCGCGCAAGGTCTACCTCGTGCACCGCCGCGACACCCTGCGCGCCGAGAAGATCATGCAGGACAAGCTGCACGCCAGGATCGAGGCCGGGAAGATCGAGCCGGTCTGGCACCACGTGGTCGACGAGGTGCTCGGCGACGACCACGGCGTCACCGGCCTGCGGGTGAAATCGACCCAGGACGGCGGCACCCGGGAGTTGTCCATCCACGGCCTGTTCGTGGCGATCGGGCACACCCCGAACACCTCGCTGTTCGAGGGCCAGCTCGCCATGAACAACGGCTACATCGAGATCCGCTCCGGCCTGGCCGGCGGCGCGACCGCGACCTCGGTCACCGGCGTGTTCGCGGCCGGCGACGTCGCCGACCAGCACTACCGCCAGGCGATCACCTCCGCCGGGTTCGGCTGCATGGCCGCGCTGGACGCGGAGAAGTTCCTCGACAAGGGCGATTGATCGCGCCCCGCCGATGACCTGCCGGCATCGGCTGCGCCCGGATGCCCGGCAATGCAGGGCCAGGCCGGGAGCCGCGGAGAGGAGCGAGCCACCCCTGGACGGCCACCCGGGCTTGCCGGGGTCGCCGGCGGCATCGAGGAGCCAGCCATGCCGAGCGCACGCATCGTCGACGACCTCGCCAGCCTCCCCGCCGGGGACTGGGATGCGCTGCACGACGGCCGCAACCCCTTCGTGGCACATGCCTTTCTCGCCGGCATGGAAGCCACCGGCGTGCTGCGGGAGCGGCTGGGCTGGAGGCCGCACCACCTCACCGTCCGGGACGACGACGGCAAGCTGGTCGCCGCCGCTCCCGCCTACCTGAAGGGCAATTCGCATGGCGAGTTCGTGTTCGACCACGCGTGGGCGCACGCCTACGCGCAACACGGCCTCGACTATTTCCCGAAGTGGCTGTGCGCGGTGCCGTACACGCCGGTGACCGGGCCGCGCCTGCTGGCGCGCGACGTGGGCTGGCGCGCGGCCCTGCCCGACGCGCTGGTGGCGCTGGCGCGCGAGCAGGGCCTGCCGTCGGTGCACGCCAACTTCCTCGCCGAAGCGGACGACGCATTGTTCGACGATCGTTGGCTGGCACGCCTGGACGTGCAGTACCACTGGCGCAACCCGGCCGTCGCCGGCGGGCGCGCCTGGCGCGATTTCGCCGACTTCCTCGCGGCGATGGACCACAGGCACCGCAAGAACATCCGCCAGGAGCGCGCGAAGGTGGCGCGCGCCGGCATCGGCTTCCGCGTCGTCCACGGCGACGAGGCGGGCGAGGCGGATCTCGCCGCGATGCACGGCTTCTACCTGCGGACCTTCGCCGAGTACGGCAACCGCCCCGCCCTGACGCTGGAATTCCTGCGCCATCTCGCGCGGACGATGCCGCGCCAGCTGGTGCTGTTCCTCGCCGAACGCGCGGGCGAGACCGTCGCGGGCGCGCTGTGCCTGCGGGGCGGCGACACGCTGTACGGGCGCTACTGGGGCGCCAGCGAGCCCGTGCCGGGACTGCACTTCGAGACCTGCTACTACCAGGGCATCGAGTACTGCCTGCGTGAGGGCCTGCACGTGTTCGAACCCGGCGCGCAGGGGGAACACAAGCTGGCGCGTGGCTTCCTGCCCACCCTGACCCGCAGCCGGCACTGGATCGCCCACCCGGCCTTCGCGGAAGCGCTGGCGCCGTGGTGCGCGGAGGAGGCCGCGGCGGTGCGCCGCTACGCGGAGATGCTGCGCGCGCATTCGCCTTTCCGGCAGGAGCACGCCGCATGAGCCGCGAGCGGCTCGCCCTGCCCGTGCTCGGCGAAGCGCCGGACAGCCCGTTCCCACCCGCGACGCGCGCGCTGCGCGAGCCCGACGGCCTCCTCGCGATGGGCGGCGACCTCACGCCGATCCGCCTGCTCAACGCCTACCGGCACGGGATCTTCCCGTGGTTCTCGCCAGGCCAGCCGATCCTGTGGTGGTCGCCCGACCCGCGCATGGTGTTCCGCACCGACGGCGTGAAGCTGTCCTCGCGCTTCCGGCGCGCCCTGCGCCGGACGACCTGGACCGTGCGCGCGGATACCGCCTTCGACGCGGTGGTCGCCGCCTGCGCGCATGCGCCGCGGCCGGGCCAGCGCGGCACCTGGATCACCCCGGCGATGCAGGCGGCGTATGGCCGGCTGCACCGGCTGGGCCATGCCCATTCGGTGGAGGTCTTCGACGGTCGGGCGCTGGCCGGCGGAATCTACGGGGTGGCGATCGGCCGCATGTTCTTCGGCGAGAGCATGTTCAGCGCGGCCCCGGGCGGATCCAAGGTCGCGCTGGCCGCACTGGCCCGGGTGCTGCAGGGCTGGGGCTGGCCGCTGGTCGACGCGCAGGTGGAGAGCCCGCACCTGGTTTCACTCGGCGCGCACGCCATGCCACGCGAGGATTTCCTGCGCGCGGTGGCGGGACTGGTGGACGCGGACGTGCCGCCCGGGCCATGGACCGGACGCTTCGGCGAATGGCCGGCGAGCCGGCTGGTCGCGGAGGGGGCGTTTTGCGCGCACCCGGGCCACGTGCCACAATGACCAACTTTCGTGGCGGCCCTTCCGCCCGGCGCAAGGACACATGGCGAAAGACGACGTCATCGAATTCGAAGGCACGGTCTCCGAGACCCTCCCGAACACCATGTTCCGGGTCAAGCTCGAGAACGGGCACGAGATCATCGCCCACATTTCCGGCCGCATGCGCAAGAACTACATCCGCATCCTGACCGGCGACAAGGTCAAGGTCGAAATGACGCCCTACGACCTCAGCAAGGGCCGGATCACCTATCGCATGAAGTGAGCCGCCCGGGCGGCGCCCTCGCATGAAAAAGGCGGCCAGCGGCCGCCTTTTTCGTCTCCGCGCCGGCCGCTAGACCGTCGCCGGCAGCAGCTTCTCCGGCTCGGCCTGCGCATCGACCACCAGTTCGCCGTCCTTGACGTCGACGCTGACCCGGCCGCCGTTGACCAGCTTGCCGAACAGCAGCTCGTCGGCCAGCGGCCGCTTGATCCTCTCCTGGATCACCCGCGCCATCGGCCGCGCGCCCATCAGCGGGTCGAAACCGTGCTGCGCCAGCCAGTCGCGCGCGGTCGGGGTGGCCGACAGCGTGACGTTCTTCTCGTGCAGCTGGGTCTCCAGCTCGATCAGGAACTTGTCCACCACGCGCAGGATGTGGTCCATGCCCAGCGCCTGGAATTGCACGACCGCGTCGAGCCGGTTGCGGAACTCCGGGCTGAAGCTGCGCCGGATGACCTCCATCGCGTCGCTCGAGTGGTCCTGGCGGGTGAAGCCGATCGAGCGCCGCGCCGCCTGCGCGGCGCCGGCGTTCGTGGTCATTACCAGGATCACGTTCTTGAAGTTCGCCTCGCGCCCGTTGGTGTCGGTGAGCACGCCGCGGTCCATCACCTGCAGCAGGATGTTGAAGATGTCCGGGTGGGCCTTCTCGACCTCGTCCAGCAGCAGCACGCAGTGCGGCGTCTTGACGATCTTCTCGGTCAGCAGGCCGCCCTGGTCGAACCCGACGTAGCCCGGGGGCGCGCCGATCAGGCGCGACACCGAGTGCGGCTCCATGTACTCGGACATGTCGAAGCGCACCAGCTCGATGCCGAGCTGCAGCGCCAGCTGGCGGGTGACCTCGGTCTTGCCGACGCCGGTCGGGCCGGCGAACAGGAAGTTGCCGATCGGCTTGTCCGGGTTGGCCAGGCCCGAGCGCGCCAGCTTGATCGCACTGGTCAGGGTCTCGATCGCCTGGTCCTGGCCGAAGATCACCATCTTCAGGTTGCGCTCCAGGTGCTGCAGCACGTCCTTGTCTGACGCGCTGACCTGCTTGGCCGGGATGCGCGCCATCTTGGCGACGATCGTCTCGATCTCCTCGACGTCGATGGTGCTCTTGCGCGCATCCAGCGGCAGCAGGCGCTGGCGGGCGCCGGCCTCGTCGATCACGTCGATGGCCTTGTCGGGCAGCAGGCGGTCGGCGATGTGCTTGACCGACAGGTCGACCGCGGCCTGCAGCGCCTCGTCGGCGTAGGTCACGCCGTGGTGCGACTCGTACTTGGGCTTGAGGCCCTGCAGGATCTCGATCGCCTCGCCCACGGTCGGCTCGACCACGTCGATCTTCTGGAAGCGGCGCGCCAGCGCGCGGTCCTTCTCGAAGATGCCGCGGTATTCCTGGAAGGTGGTCGAACCGATGCAGCGCAGCTCGCCCGAGGCCAGCACCGGCTTGATCAGGTTGGACGCGTCCATGGTCCCGCCCGAGGCGGAGCCGGCGCCGATGATGGTGTGGATTTCGTCGATGAAGAGGATCGCGCCGGGCGTCTTCTTCAGCGACGCCAGCACCGCCTTCAGGCGCTTCTCGAAGTCTCCGCGGTACTTGGTGCCGGCGACCAGCGCGCCGAGGTCGAGCGCGTAGATCACGGCGTCGGCCAGCACCTCGGGGACGTCGCCCTCGACGATGCGCTTGGCCAGCCCTTCGGCCAGCGCGGTCTTGCCGACGCCGGCCTCGCCGACGTAGAGCGGGTTGTTCTTGCGCCGGCGGCACAGCACCTGGATGGTGCGCTCGATCTCGTCGGCGCGGCCGACCAGCGGGTCGATCTTGCCAGCCAGCGCCAGCTCGTTGAGGTTGCTGGCGTATTCGCCCAGCGCGTCGCCCCGGCCCTCGCCCTCGCCGGCCTCCCCGCGCGACGCTTCCTCGTGCCCGTGCACTTCCTCGCCGCCCTGCTTGGCGATGCCGTGCGAGAGGTAGTTGACGACGTCGAGCCGGGTCACGTCCTGCTGGCTGAGGAAGTAGACGGCATGCGAGTCCTTTTCGCCGAAGATCGCCACCAGCACGTTGGCGCCGGTGACCTCCTTCTTGCCCGAGGACTGCACGTGGTAGACGGCGCGCTGCAGCACGCGCTGGAAGCCGAGGGTCGGCTGGGTGTCGCGCCCGTCGTCGCTGTCGAGCTTGGCGACCGAACGCTCGATGGCGTCCTCCAGGTCGCTGCGCAGCCGCGCGAAGTCGGCGCCGGTGGCCCGCAGGACGGTTTCGGCCGACGGGTTGTCGAGCAGCGCCAACAGCAGGTGCTCGACCGTCATGTACTCGTGGCGCGCCTCGCGGGCGCGCTTGTAGCACTGGCCGATGCTGTATTCGAGGTCTTTGCTGAACATGGGGCGGGTGCCCTCCGGAAGTACTGCCGTGGAATGTGGGGCGATTCCCCCGCATCCACAAGGCGGCTGCCACAAGACCTGTTTATGCCTTCTCCATGGTGCACAGCAACGGGTGCTGGTTGAGCCTTGCGTATTCGTTCACCTGCGCCACCTTGGACTCTGCCACCTCGCGTGTGTAGACGCCGCACACGCCCCTGCCGCGCGTGTGCACGTGCAGCATGACCTGGGTGGCCTTCTCGATGTTCATGGCGAAGAAGCGCACCAGCACCTCGACCACGAAGTCCATCGGGGTGTAGTCGTCGTTCAGCAGCAGCACCGAATACAGCGGCGGGCGCGCCAGTTCCGGCTTGCTGGTTTCGACCGCGACACCGTGGTCGCGCTCGTGGCCCGGTTTGGTTCCCATGCCGGCGATTATACGAAGGCCGGGGGCAGCCCCCGGAGAACACCGGCCCATGGACGCGGCCGCGCGCGGCGTCCGACAATTGCAACGGATCGTTCCACTCCCCACCGACGCCGACTGGAGCCGCATGACCTACCGCGAGGGACGTTTCTGGCAACCGGACGTGACCGTGGCCACGGTGGTGGTGCGCGACGGGCGGCTGTTGTGCGTCGAGGAGCGGGTGAACGGCGCGCTGGTGATCAACCAGCCGGCCGGCCACCTGGAACCGGACGAGAGCCTGGCCGAGGCCGCGCTGCGCGAGACCCGCGAGGAGACCGGCTGGGACGTGCGCCTGACCGCCTTCATCGGCGCCTACCAGTGGAAGGCGCCCGCCCGGCCCGGCGAGGAGGATGGCCGCCACTACCTGCGCTTCGCGTTCGCCGCCGAGCCCGTGGCCCACGATCCCGCCCGGCCGCTCGACGAGGGCATCGTGCGCGCCGTCTGGCTGACCCCCGCCGAGCTGCAGGCGCAGGCCGGACGCCACCGCAGCCCGCTGGTCTGGCAGGTCGTCGCCGACCACCTCGGCGGTCGCCGCCAGCCGTTGTCGCTGCTGCGGCACATCGCATGAACGACGCGGCCGCGCCCCGGGTGGTCGTCGGGATGTCCGGCGGGGTCGATTCCTCGGTGGCGGCGCTGCTGCTGCGGCGCGAGGGCGTGTCGCTGGCCGGGCTGTTCATGCGCAACTGGGACGAGGACGCGGGCGGCGACTGCCGCGCCGAGGACGACCGCCGGGACGCGGTCGCGGTGTGCGGCCGGCTCGGCATGCCGATCCATTTCCGCGATTTCTCGCACGAATACTGGACCGGCGTGTTCGAGCATTTCCTCGCCGAATACGCCGCCGGCCGCACGCCGAACCCGGACGTGCTGTGCAACCGCGAGATCAAGTTCAAGCATTTCCTCGATGCCGCCCACGCCCTCGGCGCCGATGCCATCGCCACCGGCCACTATGCCCGCGTGGCCCAGGCGGGGGGCCGCCATCGCCTGCTGCGGGCGGCCGACCGGAGCAAGGACCAGAGCTACTTCCTCCACCAGCTCGGGCAGGAGCAGCTCGCCGCCACGCGTTTCCCGCTCGGCGGGCTGCACAAGCACGAGGTGCGCCGGATCGCGGCCGAAGCCGGCCTGCCGACCGCGGCCAAGAGGGACTCGACCGGCATCTGCTTCATCGGCGAACGCGACTTCCGCGAGTTCCTCGCCCGCTACCTGCCCGCCCGGCCCGGCGAGATCCGCGACCCGCAGGATCGCGTGCTCGGCACCCATCCCGGCGTCTTCTACTTCACCCTCGGCCAGCGCGAGGGCCTGCAGCTGGGCGGCGTGCGCGGCCGAGCGGCGGCGCCCTGGTACGTGGTCGGCAAGGACGTGGCCGGCAACGTGCTCTACGTCGACCAGGGCAGCGACAGCCCGTGGCTGCAGTCGCGCAGCCTGCGCTCGGAAGCCGCGCACTGGATCGGCGGCGCGCCCCCCGCGCGGGTGTTCGAATGCGCGGCACAGACCCGTTATCGCCAGCAGGACCAGGCCTGCGAAGTGCGCGTGCGCGACGACGGCGGGCTCGACGTCCGCTTCGCCCAGCCGCAGCGCGCGGTCACGCCGGGGCAGTCGCTGGTGCTGTATGCAGGCGACGAGTGCCTGGGCGGCGCGGTGATCGCCGCCACCGACGCGCCGCTCGAACGCCGCCTGCATGGAGAAGCCGCATGACCTCGCCACCCGACGACCGCGTGCTCGCCCTCGCCGGCCTGGCCCAGGCCCTGGCGCAGGTGCGCCGGATCGCCGATACCGGCCAGGCCGACGCCGCGGTGCTCGCCACCGCGCTGGACAGCGTGTTCCAGATCGACGCCGATTCCACCGCGGCGGTGTATGGCGGCGAACAGTCGCTGCGTCCCGGCCTGCAGCTGCTGCGCGACCACCTGCGCAACCAGCCGCGCGACGAGCTGCTGCCACGGCTCGCGCTCGCGGTGCTGCAGCTGGAACGGCGCTTCAGCCGCGACCCGATGGCGCAGCGCGTGCACGCCGGCATCGTCGCCCTCGGCGCGATGGCCGAGCGCCTCGGCCCGTCCCATCCCGACGTGCTGGCCGCGCTCGGCAACCTCTACGCCAGCACGGTCAGCCACCTGCGCCCGCGCGTGCTGGTGCAGGGCAACCCGCACTACCTGGGCCAGGCGCAGGTGGTGGCCGAGGTGCGCGCGGTGCTGCTGGCGGCCCTGCGCTCGGCGGTCCTGTGGCGACAGCTCGGCGGCAGCCTGTGGGATTTCATCCTGCGCCGGCGCGCGCTGCTGGAGTCGGTGGAGGCCCGCCTGCGCTAGCGCGGCGGTGCGGCGGCGCGGCCTTTCCGGCATAATTGCGGGCTGACCGCGGTGTGTTTTCCCGCCCTTCCCCACGCTGCCCGGAGCCCCACGCATGGCCGACTCCTTCGCCACCCGCGCCCGTCTGGACGTCAACGGCAAGTCCTACACCTACGCCAGCCTGCCGAAACTGGGCGAGCGCTTCGACCTGGCGAAGCTGCCCTACTCGATGAAGATCCTGCTGGAGAACCTGCTCCGGCATGAGGACGGCGTGACGGTGCTGCCGGCGCACATCGAGGCCGTCGCCAAATGGGACCCGAAGGCCGAATCCGAGACCGAAATCGCCTTCATGCCGGCGCGCGTGGTGCTGCAGGACTTCACCGGCGTGCCCTGCGTGGTCGACCTCGCGGCGATGCGCGACGCGGTCGGCCGGCTCGGCGGCGACCCGAAGCAGATCAACCCGCTGATCCCCTCCGAACTGGTCATCGACCACTCGGTCCAGGTCGACGTGTTCGGCCGGCCGGACGCGCTGGACCTCAACGGCAAGATCGAGTTCGAGCGCAACAAGGAGCGCTACAGCTTCCTGCGCTGGGGCCAGAAGGCCTTCCGCGACTTCAAGGTCGTGCCGCCGTCCACCGGCATCGTGCACCAGGTCAACCTCGAGAACCTCGCCCGCGTGGTGATGGAGCGAGAGGTGGACGGCGAGCTGATGGCCTTCCCGGACACGGTGTTCGGCACCGACTCGCACACCACGATGATCAACGGCCTCGGCGTGCTCGGCTGGGGCGTCGGCGGCATCGAGGCGGAAGCCGCGATGCTCGGCCAGCCGTCGTCGATGCTGATCCCGCAGGTCGTCGGCTTCCGCCTGACCGGCAAGCTGCCCGAAGGCACCACCGCCACCGACCTGGTGCTGACCGTGACGCAGATGCTGCGTGCGCTCGGCGTGGTCGGCAAGTTCGTCGAGTTCTTCGGCGACGGCCTGCAGCACCTGCCGCTGGCCGATCGCGCCACCATCGCCAACATGGCGCCCGAGTACGGCGCGACCTGCGGCATCTTCCCCATCGACGCGGAAGCGATCAACTACCTGCGCCTGTCAGGCCGCAGCGAGCAGCAGATCGCGCTGGTCGAGGCGTACGCGAAGTCGCAGGGCCTGTGGCACACGCCCGACTCGCCGCACGCGAGCTACTCGGCGGTGCTGGA
>JBQCFN010000038.1:0-12545 GCA_051959035.1 Lysobacteraceae bacterium
ACAGCGCGCGCGGCGCGCACCAGCCACGCGCGCCCTCGCCCGGCGCTTCCCACGCGTCGATCTCGCCGCCCGACAGGGTCACCCCGAGCAGGTTCTCGTTGATGGTGTAGGCCTTCTGCTTCGTGCGCACGCCGTAGCCGCGCTCCTCGAGGTATTGCTGCTCGTAGGCGCGGGTCCGGGTGTGCTGCTTCTGGATCTCGCGGATCGGGGCGACGATGCGCCACTCGCCGCCGGCCGGCGCGGGACTCGATTTCACCGCGAGGTCGAAGCGCACCTGGTCGTTGCCCATGCCGGTGCAGCCGTGCGCGATGGCGCTGGTGCCGAGGTCGCGCGCCCTGGCCAGCGCCGCGTCGACGATCAGGTAGCGGTCCGACACCAGCAGCGGGTACTGGCCCTGGTAGCCCTCGCCGGCCCACACGAAAGGCCTGACGAAGCCGTCCCACAGCGCGGGGCCGCCGTCGACGGTGACGTGCGAGGCCACGCCGAGCTCGGCGGCACGTTGCTCGATGGCGGCGCGTTCGGCCGCGTCGACGCCGCCGGTGTCGGCGAACACGGTGTGCACGTTCCAGCCGCGTTCGCGCAGGTAGGGCACGCAGAAGCTGGTGTCGAGGCCGCCGGAGAAGGCGAGGACGATGTCCTGGGTCATGTCGGTCTGCCCTGTGTCAGGAGTTGGCGAGCGTGGCCATCACCGCCTTCTGCACGTGCAGGCGGTTCTCGGCCTCGTCGATGGCGATGCAGCGCGGGGAATCCATCACCGCGTCGGTGGCCTTGACGTTGCGGCGCAACGGCAGGCAATGCGAGAACACCGCGTCGCGGGTCAGCGCCATCTTGGCCTCGTCGACGATGAAGTGGCGGTAGCGGTCGCGCAGCGCTTTTTCCTCTTCCCAGCGACCGAAATACGGCAGCGCGCCCCAGCTCTTGGCGTAGACCACGTCGGCGCCGCGGTAGGCGGATTCGATGTCGTGGCTCACGGTGAGCGAACCGCCCTGCCCGGCCACGTTGCGCGCGGCCCACTCCATGTAGCGCGGGTCGAGCACGTACTCCGGCGTCGGGCACAGCAGGGTCACGTCCATGCCCATGCGGGTGGCGATGGTCAGCGCGGAGTTGGCCACGGCGGTGTTGAGCGCCTTCGGGTGCCAGGTCCAGGTCAGCACGTATTTCCTGCCGCGCAGGTCGGCGGTGCCGAAGTGTTCCTGCAGCGCCATCGCGTGCGCGAGTTCCTGGCACGGATGGGTGATCGTCTCCATGTTGACGACCGGCACGGTCGCGTGCGCGGCGAAGCCGCGCAGCACGCGGTCCTCGCGGTCGACCGACCAGTCGGCGAATTTCGGAAAGGCGCGCACGCCGATCAGGTCGGCGTAGCGCGACAGCACCCTGGCCACCTCGGCGATGTGTTCCTCCGCCTCGCCGTCCATGACGGTGCCCGTCTCGAACTCGATCGGCCAGGCGTCCTTGCCCGGCTGCAGCACCACCGCGTGGCCGCCGAGCTGGAAGGCGCCGAGCTCGAAGCTGGTGCGCGTGCGCAACGAGCTGTTGAAGAACACCAGCGCGATGGACTTGCCCTTCAGCGCGTCGCCGTGCGGCTGGCGCTTGAACGCCGCCGCGCGGGAGAGCAGCGCGTCCAGTTCGGCGCGCGACCAGTCCTGGGTGTTGAGGAAATGCTTCGGGGGCATGCGGGACTCCGGGGCGCTGCGGTGGGGAGCGCTGGCTTTCCGGAGGCCTCAAAGCGGAAAGCCCAGCGCGGAGGCTGGGCTTCGCATGTGCGAACGACGGCGTTCGGTGCCGTTACCCAGCCTGGTCGGTGGGGAACGGTCGGCGCGCGCGCGAGGTCATGCCCGCCGCCATGCGGGCGGAGGTGAGGATCTCGGCAGGGGCGCGGGTCGGGCACATCGGGGGCGCATCCTCGCACGCGTCCCGCGGGCGCGCAAGCACGCAGGCCGCGGAACGGTCAATCCGTGGGCGCCACGTAGGGCGTCACCGACACCCGCACGCGCAGGCGGTTGCCCGGGTCCTCGGCGAGGCGCGAGCGGTATTTCATGCCCTTGTAGATGTAGTCGACGTCGTAGGCGATGGGCCGGCGGAACTCCCGCTGCACCTGCACCGTGCGGCAATCCGCTTCGGGCTGCTGCGCGGGCGGCGCGTCGGCGGCCTGCTGGTCCTTGCCGAGCGCGTTGCGCACCGCGCCGACCAGCCGGGAGATGCCGCGCGACTGCGGCTTCGCGGCCTCGACGGGCGGATCGCACTGCTGTTCGGTGCGGGTGGCGTGCAGGGTCTGGTACACCGGCTGCACGCGCAGCACCTGCGCGTAATCCACCCGCACGTTCTCGATCGGGATGACCGTTTCCTGCCCCGCCGCCCCCGCCTGGAGCGCGCACAGCAACAGGCCAGCCAGCAGGAGGGTGGAACGCTTTGGCACGGGGCAGCGGTCGCGCGTCGGGGGCTGCAGTGTATGCGCTCCCCCGCCCCGAGGGCTGAATCCCTGCTGTCGTCGCCCGTCCGGGACCGCTAGAATCCAGCGGTTTTCCGCCGAAAGTCCTCGCCCGAGGGCGGCCCCCGATGACCCTGCGCCTCCACAACAGCCTGACCCGCCGGGTCGAACCCTTCGTGCCGCTCGACCCGGCCTGCCCGACGATGTACGTCTGCGGGCCCACCGTCTACAACTACGTGCACATCGGCAACGCGCGGCCCTACGTGGTGTTCGGCGTGCTGGCCGAGCTGCTGCGCCGCCGCCACGGCGCGGTGCGCTACGTGCGCAACATCACCGACGTCGACGACAAGATCAACCACGCGGCGCGCGAACAGGGCGTGCCGATCGGCGCGATCAGCGAGCGCTTCGCCGCTGCGTTCCGCGACGACATGGCCCGGCTCGGCGCCGTGGCGCCGGACGTGGAGCCCGAGGTCACCCGCCACATCCCGCAGATCGTGTCGATGATCGAGCGGCTGGTCGAGGCGGGCCACGCCTACGCCGCCGAAGGCCACGTGCTGTTCTCGGTCGGCTCGTTCGACGGTTACGGCAAGCTGTCGCGGCGCGATCCCGACGAGATGCTCGCGGGCGCGCGGGTCGAGGTCGCGCCGTACAAGCGCGATCCGGGCGACTTCGTGCTGTGGAAGCCGTCGACCGACGATTTGCCCGGCTGGGACTCGCCGTGGGGCCGCGGCCGCCCGGGCTGGCACATCGAGTGCTCGGCGATGGCCGAGGCGCACCTGGGCGCGACCATCGACATCCACGCCGGCGGCGTGGACCTGCAGTTCCCGCACCACGAGAACGAGATCGCGCAGAGCGAGTGCGCGCACGGCGGCAAGATCTTCGCCCGCTACTGGCTGCACAACGGCATGCTGGTGTTCGGCGGCGCGAAGATGTCCAAGTCGCTGGGCAACATCGAGAAGATCCACGACCTGCTCGAGCGGCACCCGCCCGAGGCGCTGCGCTACGCGCTGCTGTCGGCGCACTACCGGCAGCCGCTGGACTGGTCGGCGGCGCTGGTGGAGCAGTCGGTGCGCACGCTCGACCGCCTGTACGGCACGCTGCGCGACCTCGCCGGCGTCGACGCGCAGCCGCGCATCCCGGCTGAAGTCGAGGAGGCGCTGGACGACGACCTCAACACGCCGCAGGTGCTGGCCGAGCTGGCGCGCATCGCCGGAGAGGCGCGCAAGGCGGAGGCGCAGGAGGACCGGCGCCGGCTGAAGTCCGAACTGCTCGGCGCGGGCCTCGCGCTGGGCCTGCTGCAGCAGGATCCCGCCGCGTGGTTCGCGCGCGGGACCGACGCCGGCGACGACGCGCGCATCCAGGCGCTGATCGACGAACGCGGCGCGGCGAAGCAGGCGCGCGACTTCGCGCGTGCGGACGCCATCCGCGAACGGCTCGCGGCCGAGGGCATCGTGCTCGAGGACACGCCGCAGGGCGTGCGCTGGAAGCGCGGCTGAGGCGCGCCGCAGCACGCCAGCCGCCCCGCCGCGCTCGCGCGGCACGGACGGCGGGGCACCGCCGGATGCGCCCCACTTTCCCGGAAAGCCCGTGCGTCGCGGCGTAAAATCCACTTCCGAACCCGCGCCGCGGACCCGCACTTGAACGACACCGCCTTCCCCACCGAACCGACCGCGGCCGCGGCCCAGCAGGCCATCGCCGAGGAGTTCGCGTTCTTCGGCGACTGGTCCGAGCGCTACCAGTACCTGATCGACCTCGGCCGCAAGCTGCCGCCGTTCCCGGAAGCCTGCAAGACCGAGGAGCACCGGCTGCACGGCTGCCAGTCGATGGTTTGGTTCCTGGCCGATGGCGACGCGCGCCGGCTCGACTTCCGCGCGGTCAGCGACTCGGCGATCGTCTCCGGCCTGATCTACCTGGCGCTGCGCGTGTACTCCGGGCGCGGCGCGGCGGAGATCCTCGCGACCGAACCGGAGTTCATCGCCTCCATCGGCCTGGCGAAGCACCTGTCGCCCACCCGCAGCAACGGCCTGGCCGCGCTCCTCGCCTTCATCCGCGACCGCGCGCGCGAGGCCGCGTGAGCGAGGACGCCCCGCCCGCCTCGCCGCTGCGCAACCGCGCCTTCGTCGAGCTCCTCGCCTTCCGCATCCTCGCGATCCTGTCCTACCAGATCGTCGCGGTCACGGTCGGCTGGCACATCTACGAGCTCACCCGGGACCCGCTGTCGCTCGGCCTGGTCGGCCTGGCCGAGGTCATTCCCTACTTCTGCACGGCGCCGTTCGCGGGCTACCTCGTCGACCACCTGCCGCGGCGCAGGCTCGGCGCGGTCGCCTGCGCGTGCCTGGCGACGACGGCGCTGCTGCTCACCGCGATCGCCAGCGGCAGGGTCGCATGGCCCGGCCACCTGCTGATCTACCTGGCGATCGCGCTCACCGGCACCGTGCGTTCCTTCCTCGGGCCGGTCTACAACGCGCTGTTCGCGCGCGCCCTGCCGCGCGTGCAGTTCGGGCGCGGCGCGGGCGTGGGCAGCGTGGTGTTCCAGCTCGGGCTGGTGATCGGGCCGGCACTGGGTGGCGGGCTGGTCGCCTGGGGCGGCAAGAGCCTGTCCTACGGCGTCGCCGCGGCGCTCGGCGTCGCCGCCGGCATCGCCCTGCTGGCGATGCGCGTCGAGGAGGCGCTGCCCACCGGCGAGCGCGCGCCGATCTTCGCCAGCATCGGCGAAGGGCTGCGCTTCGTGTTCGGCCACCAGATCCTGCTTGGCGCGCTGGCGCTCGACATGTTCGCGGTGCTGTTCGGCGGCGCGGTCGCGCTGTTGCCGGCCTTCATCAAGGACATCCTGCACGCGGGGCCGGAGGCGCTGGGCATCCTGCGCGCGGCGCCGGCCGCGGGCGCGGTGCTGGTCGGCGCATGGATGGCGCGGCGGCCGACCGAGCACGGCGCGGGCCACCTGCTGCTCGCCGCGGTGGGCGGGTTCGGCCTGTGCATCATCGGCTTCGCGCTGTCGCGCCAGCTGTGGCTGTCGGCGCTGCTGCTGTTCGCCTCCGGGCTGTGCGACGGCGTGTCGGTGGTGCTGCGTTCGACCATACTGCAGCTGGCCACGCCGGATGCCATGCGCGGCCGGGTGTCGGCGATCAACGGCATCTTCATCGGCTCGTCGAACGAGCTCGGCGCGTTCGAGTCCGGCCTGGCGGCGAAGCTGCTCGGGCTGGTGCCGTCGGTCGTCTTCGGCGGCTGCATGACCGTGGCCGTGGTCGCCGGCACCGCGAAGTTCGCACCGCGGCTGCGGCGGCTGGACCTGCGGGAGCTGCATTGAACACCCGGTCCCTGCTCGCGGCGCCGTTCGCGCTGCTGGCTGCGTCCGCGTGGGCGCAGTCCATGGACATGCCGATGCCGGACACGCCGGCCGCGCCGGCCGAAGCCCCGGCCGCCGGCCACGCCCACCACGCGCACGACGCGCACGACGCGGTCCGGGCTCCCGCGGCGCCGCCCGCGCCCCCCGCCATCCCCGGCATGGCGCCGGCGCACGCGCCGATGGCGATGCAGGGCGCACTGGGCGCCTACCCGATGAGCCGCGAGGGCTCGGGCACCAGCTGGCTGCCGGACGCCTCGCCGCTCGAGGGCATCCACCTGGCGCACGGCGACTGGACGGCGATGCTGCACGCCACCGTGTTCGCCGCCACCGGCGAAAGCGCCGGCCCGCGCGGAGGACGCGACGGCTTCGTCGAAAGCATGTTCATGGCGATGGCGCAGCGCCCGGCCGGCGGCGGCGTGCTCGGCCTGCGCGCGATGGCGTCGCTGGATCCCTGGCTGGTCGGCGGCGACGGCTACCGCTTGCTGCTGCAGAGCGGTGAAACCGCCGATGGTCGCGTGCCGCTGGTCGACCGCCAGCATCCGCACGATGCGCTGATGGAACTGTCGGCGTCGTACATGCAGCCGCTCGGCGCGCACGCGAACGCGTTCGTTTACCTCGGCCTGCCGGGCGAACCGGCGCTGGGCCCACCGGCCTTCATGCACCGCGTCTCGGCCGCCGACGATCCCGAGGCACCGCTCGGCCACCACTGGCTGGACGCCACCCACATCAGCTACGGCGTCGCCACGCTCGGCTGGACCTGGCGCGGCCTGCGCATCGAAGGCTCGCGCTTCAACGGCCGCGAGCCCGACCAGCACCGCACCGACATCGAACTGCGCGCGCTCGATTCGTGGTCGGGCCGGGTGTCGTGGAACCCCGGCGAGCACTGGGCGCTGCAGGCCAGCCACGGCGCGCTGCGCGCGCCCGAGCAGCTCGAACCGGGCATCGACATGACCCGCACGACCGCCTCCGCCATCCACCAGCGCGGCGGCGCGGGGTGGCAATGGCAATCCACGCTCGCGTGGGGCCGCAACCGCAAGCACCCGGGCGGACGGACGGATGCCTGGCTGCTGGAGTCGGCGCTGCGCTGGCAGGAGCGCTGGACGCTGTTCGGCCGCGCCGAACGGGTCGGCAAGGACGAGCTGTTCGACGAAGGCGAGCCGCTGCACGGCCGTACGTTCGACGTCGGCAAGCTCACCCTCGGCGCGCTGCGCGACTTCCGCGCCGGACCCGGACGCATGGGCATCGGCGCGCAGTACAGCTGGCATGCGCTGCCGTCGGCGCTGGACGACGCCTACGGCGACGATCCGGGTGCGTGGCGGGTGTTCGCGCGCTGGCGCCTGGGCCGGGACTGAGCCAGGCCGCGGCGCCCGTCGCCGCGGCGACAGCGCCTGCTGGCCGCTGCACGGCGGTCGATGCGCAGCCGCGTCGCATCGGGTTTGCACATGCCATCCGCCGCAGCAGCGCCAGCGGCGTAAGTTGGACGCGGGCCGATCCGGTTCCGGCCAGGAGCAGCACCATGGGGCACAGCGACGGTCCGCCTCCCGGTCCCGACTTCGGCCAGGGGATCGCGCTGGCCGAGGTCCCGGCCTCCGGCGTCCTGGCGGGATACGTGGCGGGCGAGCCGGTCCTGCTCGCGCGGCTGGAAGACGGCCTGCATGCGGTCGGCGGTACCTGCAGCCATTACGGCGGGCCGCTGGCCGAGGGCCTGGTGGTGGGCGACGAAGTCCGCTGCCCCTGGCACCACGCCTGCTTCAGCCTGCGCGACGGCGCGGCGCGCCGCGCGCCCGCGTTCGCGCCCCTGGCCTGCTGGCGGGTCGAGGTCGTCGGCGACCGGGTGTTCGTGCACGCGCCATCCGGTCCGCCCGCCGCGGCGGCCATCCCGGCAGTGCCGTCGCGGCATCCGGAACGCATCCTGATCGTCGGCGGCGGCGCGGCCGGGTTCGCCGCCGCGCAGCGCCTGCGCGTGCTCGGTTACCGCAACGCGCTCACCCTGCTCAGCGCCGACGACGCCCCGCCCTGCGACCGCCCGAACCTGTCCAAGGACTACCTGGCGGGGACCGCGCAGGCGGACTGGATCCCGCTGCAGGGCCCCGGGTTCTACGCGGACCACGGCATCGACCTGCGACTGCGCTGCGACGTGGTGGCGCTCGACGTGGAGCGACGGCAGGCCCGTGCCGCCGACGGCGCATCCTTCGCGTACGACGCGCTGCTGCTGGCGACCGGCGCCGAGCCGCGTCGGTTGCAGGCGCCCGGCTTCGCCCACCCGAACGTCTACGTGCTGCGTTCGCTGGCGGACGCCGACGCGATCATCGCGGCCAGCGCAGGCGCGCGTACCGCCGCTTTCGTCGGCGCCGGTTTCATCGGCCTCGAAGCGGCGGGTGCGCTGCGCGCGCGCGGCCTCGACGTGCACGTGGTCGCGCCCGATGCGGTGCCGATGGAACGCGTGCTCGGCCGCGAGCTCGGCGGATTCGTCACCGGCCTGCATCGCGCCAACGGCGTCCACTTCCACCTGCGCGCGGCGGTGCGCGCCTACGACGGGCACGCACTGCTGCTGGAGGACGGCTCGCGCGTGCCCGCCGACCTGGTCGTCGTCGGCATCGGCGTCGCGCCGCGCACGGCGCTGGCGCAGGCAGCGGGGATGCGGGTGGACGACGGCATCGTGGTGGACGCGCAACTGCGAACCTCGCTGCCGTTCCACTATGCCGCCGGCGACGTCGCGCGCTTCCCGTGGCGCGGCGAACTGGCGCGGGTCGAACACTGGGTGCATGCCGAACGCCAGGGCCAGGCGGTCGCCGCCAACCTGCTCGGGGCGGCGCAGCCGTTCACCGACGTGCCGTTCTTCTGGACCCACCACTACGGGTTCGAACTGCGCTACACCGGCCTCGGCGCCGGCTGGGACGATGTGCGCATCGACGGCGCGCTGGATGCCGGGGATTTCACCGCGCGCTATTACCGCGGCGGCCGGCTGGTGGCCGCGGCGAGCGCGGGCCGCGACCGCGAGAACCTCGCGATCGAGGCCGAGCTGCAGGCCAGCTGAGGCAAAATCCCATGCCGGCTGCCGGCACGACCGCCTTCGTGCTCGCCGGTGGCGGCAGCCTGGGCGCCGTGCAGGTCGGCATGCTGAAGGCCCTGGCCGGCGCCGGACGTGTGCCGGACCTGGTGGTCGGCGCCTCGGTCGGCGCGATCAACGCCGCCTACTACGCCGCCGCTCCGGACCCCACCGGCGTGGCCCGGCTGGAGCGCATCTGGCTGCACCTGCGCAGCGCCGACGTGTTTCCGTTCTCGCTGCTGGACACGACCCTGTGCCTGCTCGGCCGCCGCGACCACCTGGCCCGGCCCGCGCCGCTGGCCACCCTGCTCGGCAGCCAACTGCCGTACCGCCGGCTGGAAGACGCGCCGCTGCCCTGCCACGTCGTCGCCACGGATGTCCTCGACGGCACCGAAGTCACCCTCTCCACCGGCGACGTGCTGCAGGCGCTGCTGGCGAGCGCCGCGATCCCGGCGGTCTTCCCCCCGGTCGTGATCGACGGCCGCCCGCTGATGGACGGCGGTGTCGCCAGCCACACGCCGATCTCGGCCGCGTTCGCGCTGGGCGCGCAACGGGTGGTCGTGCTGCCGACCGGACTGCCCTGCGCCCTGCAGCAACCGCCCCGCGGCGCCATCGCGGCCGCGCTGCATGCGCTCAACCTGTTGTCGATGCGACAGCTGCTGGCCGACATCGACCGCTTCGCCGGCCGCTGCGAGCTGACGGTCGTGCCGCCGCTGTGCCCGCTGTCGACCACAAGCTACGATTTCTCACATACCGCCGAGCTGGTCGCGCGCGCCGAAAGCGCCACGCGCGCCTGGCTCGACGAGGGGCCCGGGCGCCATCCGGATCCGCGCTGGTCGCTGCTGCCGCACCGGCACCGCCTGCCATAAAAAAAAGAGCCCCGCGGTGCGGGGCTCTTTCCATCACGGCGCGGCGCTGCTCAGTCGCCGATCTGCTTCTGCAGGTGCTCCCAGCGCTCCTGCTCGTCGATCGTGCGCTCGGCGGTCAGGCGCGCCTCCAGGCGCTCCAGGCCGATCTCCTCGCCGGAATCGACGCTGTAGCCGTATTCGCCCGAGTCGACCCGCTTGAGCGTGCTGTCGATCTTGCCGATCAGCTTGCGGTAGCGGTCGCGCGTGCGCAGTTCGAGCGAGTTCTCGGTCTCGCGCGTCGCACGCTCGGCCTCGTCGCCGACGTCGCGCACCTCGTCCTTGAGGTTCTCGATCGTCTGCTTGGATTCCTCGATCAGGTCCGCGCGCCACTGCAGCAGGCGCTGGCGGAAATACTCGAGCTGCAGCGGGTTCATGTACTCCTCGTCCGGCGAGGGCTTGTAGCCCGGCGGGACGATCGGGCGGCCGGTGGCCTCGTCGGTCTCGTACGGCACGACCTTGAGCTTGCGGTGGGCGGCCGGCGCGGCGGGCCTGGCGGCCACGGCGACCGCCACCTTGCCGACCGGGCGCGCGCTGGCGGCGATCGGCTTGCTCGGCGCGGGCGCCTGCTGGGCGAGGTCCTTCGCCACGGGCTTGCCCACCGGCTTGGCGACCGGCTTCGGCGGCGGATTGGCGGCGCGGGTGGACTGCGGCTGCTTCGGCGTGTCGACCTTGACCGGGCCGGAGAGCGCTTCGCGGCCGATTGCCTGGCCCGGCTTCGCCTTGGTCGCGGGCGCCTTCGCCGGCGCCGGCTTCTTCGCGGCGGGCGCGGGCCTGGCCGGCGCGGCCTTGGCGGGCGCCTTCGCGGCCGGCCTGGCGGCCTTGGCAGGCGCCTTCGCCGGGCTCGCCTTGGCGACCGGCTTCTTCGCCGGTGCCGCCTTCTTCGCGGGGGCGGGCTTCTTCGCGACGACGGCCTTCTTCGCCGCCGGCTTGGCAGCCGGCTTCTTCACCGGCGCCGCCTTCTTGGCGGCCGCCTTCTTCGCTGGCGCGCTGGACTTCTTCGGGGCGGCCTTGGCGGCCTTCTTGGCGGGTTTCTTCGCTGCCACGTCGGGCGTTTCCTCTGTTCCCTTGAGGCGGGAAAGCGCGCTGTTATACCCTGCCGGGATGACAGCGGCAACCGCGCGAGTCTCGGTTTCGCCGCGTGCAAACATCGTGATCGACCGCCTGCTCATCCTCCTCCTGCGCGGCTACAAGCGCTGGCTCAGTCCGCTGCTCGGACCGCGCTGCCGCTTCGTGCCCACGTGCTCCGAATACGCGATGGAAGCGATCGCGCGCTTCGGCGCGCTCAAGGGCGGCTGGCTGGCGCTGCGGCGCGTCGGCCGCTGCCATCCGCTGCATCCCGGCGGCCACGATCCCGTCCCGCCCCGCTGACAAGGAATCCCCGCATGGCCGATACGCTGATCGTCAACGCCCGCCTGGTCAACGAGGGGCGCGAGTTCGAGGGCGACCTGCGCATCGAGCGCGGCCGCATCGCCGAAATCGGCCGCGGGCTGCAGGCGCGCGAACGGGACACGGTGGTCGACGCCGCCGGCGCGCGCCTGCTGCCGGGCATGGTCGACGACCAAGTGCACTTCCGCGAGCCGGGCCTGGAATACAAGGCCGACATCGCCACCGAATCGGCGGCCGCGGTCGCCGGCGGGCTGACCACCTTCATGGACATGCCCAACACCTCCCCGCCGACGCTCGATGCGGCTGCCCTCGAGGACAAGTACCGCCGCGCCGCCGGCCGCGCCTGGGGCAACCATGCCTTCTACCTCGGCGGCAGCAACGACAACCTCGACGCGATCAAGGCGCTCGACCCCAGGACCGCGCCGGGCATCAAGGTGTTCATGGGCGCCTCCACCGGCAACATGCTGGTCGACGATCCGGTGGTGCTGGACGGCATCTTCGCCCACGCGCCGACGCCGATCATCACCCACTGCGAGGACACGCCGATGATCGAGGCCAACCTCGCGGCGTGGAAGGCGCGCTGCGGCGATGACATCCCGGTCGAGGCGCACCCCGACATCCGTTCGCGCGAGGCCTGCCTGCGATCGACCGAACTCGCCATCTCGCTCGCGCGCAAGCACGGCACCCGCCTGCACGTGCTGCACATCAGCACGGCCGACGAGCTGGCGCTGTTCGAGCCCGGCCCGCTGGTGCGCGCCGATGGCAGCCGCAAGCAAATCACCGCCGAGACCTGCATCCACTTCCTGCGCTTCGACCGCGGCGACTATGCGCGCCTGGGCAACCTGATCAAGTGCAACCCGGCGATCAAGGAGCCGACCGACCGCGAGGCGCTGGTGCGCGCGCTGGCCGGCGACGTGCTCGACGTGCTCGCCACCGACCACGCGCCGCACACGCTGGAGGAGAAGGCGCGCCCGTACGCGCAGGCGCCGAGCGGGCTGCCGCTGGTGCAGTTCGCGCTCAACGCCGCGCTGGAGCTGGTGCACGAGGGCCGGCTGACCACCGCGCAGGTGGTGGACAAGTTCGCCCACGCGCCGGCGCGGCTGTTCGACGTGGCCGAGCGTGGCTTCCTGCGCGAAGGCTACTGGGCCGACCTCGTGCTGGTCGAGGACGCGCCATTCACCGTGCGCCGCGAGGACGTGCTGTCCAAGTGCGGCTGGTCGCCGTTCGAGGGGACCACCTTCCATTCGCGCATCGCCGCCACCTGGGTCAACGGCGTGCAGGCCTGGAACGGCAGCCGCCTGCTGGGCACGCCGCAGGGCCAGCGGCTGGTATTCGCGCGTTGAGGCAGCGCGCGGGACTCCCCGGCGCTGGTGCCCGCCTGCTGCGGACGACCGCCTGCGCCTTCGCGCTGCTGCCCGCCGCGTGCGC
>JBQCFN010000039.1:0-9378 GCA_051959035.1 Lysobacteraceae bacterium
GCGAAGCGGCGCCGGGTCGCCAGCCAGCCGACCAGCGCGACGGCCACCAGCGCCAGCCCCGACCACAGCCAGGCGCCCGAACCGTGCCCGGGCGCGGGCGGCTGGGCCGGCGGCGCGCTGGCCTGGGTGGTGGTGGCCGGCGCCGATGCCACGCTGTTGGCCTTGGCCAGGTCGTGCTGCGCGGCCGCCAGCGCACTGCTCTTCAGCGCGATCAGCTGCTGCTGGTCGTGCTGGATCTTTTCCAGTTCGGCGACGCGCGCCTTCAGCTCCTGCACCTCGGCATCGCGCGCGGCCAGCGTTTCCCTGGTTTCCTGCAACTGCTGTCGAAGCATCTCGCCCTCGCCGCCGGCCTCGAGGCCGGATCGTGTGCCTGCCTGTTTCGCGTGCGCCGACGTCGGCGGCGCGATTTCCAGCCGCGCGTCGGCCTGCGCCGGCGCCCGGGTGCCGGACGCCGCTCGCGCGGGCGCGGCGGCGGCCAGCGCGTTGCCGGCCGGTTGCGCCAGCGGCTTGCGCGCCTGCCGCCAACCGGCGATCTGTTCGTGGACCAGCGCGGCGGCCTCGCCGACGCCGATGCGCGACACTTCCTCGGCGGTCGGCGCGCGCAGCACCGCACCGGCCTTGAGGCGGTTGATGTTGCCGTCGATGAAGGCCTGCGGGTTGGCGCGCAGCAGCGCGAGCATGGCCTGGTCGAGCGTGCCGCCGGTGTCCATGCCCGTGGCGATCCGGGTCAGGGTATCGCCGCGCTGCACCCTGTAGGCACCGGATGCGGCAGCCACCGGTGCCCGCGCCGGGCGCGAAGCGGGTGCCGGGGCCACCGGCCGCTGCGGCGGGGGCGCGGCCACGGGCGCGGCTTGCGCCGGCTGCGCGGGCGCCGGCCGCGGCGTGGCGGCGGGCGACGCGGCTGGCGTGGGGGCGGATCGCGCGGTCGCGGCCGGCACGGGCGCCGCTTCCACCGGCGGGGGCTCGGGCGTGGCGATCGTGTTGGGCGCGGCCACCACCGGCGCTTCGACCGGTGGCTGCGCGGGGGCCGCGACGGTGCGCGGCGTGTCGACCAGCGCCGAGTATTCGCGCACCAGCCGGCCGCCGCTCCAGTCGACCTCGACCAGGAAGGTCAGCAGCGGTTGCTGCACCGGCGCCGGGCTGGTGACACGGATCACCGGCCGGCCCTGCGCATCGATCGCGGGCTCGAAATGCAGCTGGCTGACGTCGCCCTGCGGCGGCTCCAGGCCGATGCGGCGGAACGTGTCCGGCGAGGCGAGCTGGACCTGCAGGCCCTGCAGCTCGGCCGGATTGCTCGAGATGATCGGGATCTCGGCCAGCAGCGGCTGGCCTGGATGCGACTTCACCTGGATCTGGCCCAGGCCCAGCGCCGATGCGGGACCAGCGGCGATGGCCAACGCGACGGCGAGCGCGCGACGCAGTGTGTTGTTCACGAGTACCCCCGGCGGACTCCCCGCGCGACTCTAGCCCCGCGCGGCGTGCATCGGCAAACCTTTTCGCCGCCGGCCGGCGCCGCGCGATGCGGACGCCGGCACCGGTTCAGCCTTCGGCGGCGACGAGCTCGGCGATCTGCACCGCGTTCAGCGCGGCGCCCTTGCGGATGTTGTCCGACACCACCCACAGGTTGATCGCGCGCGGGTGCGAGAAGTCCTCGCGGATGCGGCCGACGTAGACCGGGTCCGTGCCGGAGGCGTGGGTCACCGGGGTCGGGTAGCCGCCCGGCTTCGGCTCGTCGACCACCACCACGCCCGGCGCCTTTTCCAGCAGCGCGCGCGCTTCGGCGGGCGAAAGCTTGCGCCGCGTCTCGACGTTGACCGCTTCGGAGTGGCCGTAGAACACCGGCACGCGCACCGCGGTCGGGTTCACCTGGATGGCGTCGTCGCCGAGGATCTTGCGGGTCTCCCAGACCAGCTTCATCTCTTCCTTGGTGTAGCCGTTGTCCTGGAAGTCGTCGATGTGCGGGATCAGGTTGAAGGCGATCTGGACCTGGAAGCGCTTCGGCTCGACCTCCTGGAAATTGAGCAGCTCGGCGGTCTGCCGGCCGAGCTCCTCCAGGCCCGAGCGTCCCGCGCCCGAAGCGGACTGGTAGGTGGCCACGTTGATCCGTTCGATGCCGGCCGCGTCCTGGATCGGCTTGAGCGCGACCATCAGCTGCATGGTCGAGCAGTTGGGGTTGGCGATGATGCCGCGCGGGCGGTTGCGCGCCTGCCCGGGGTTCACCTCCGCGACGACCAGCGGGACGTCGTCGTCGTAGCGGAAACTCGAGCTGTTGTCGATCACCACCGCGCCGGCGGCGGCGAACTTCGGCGCGTATTCCCTCGAGATCGCGCCCCCGGCCGAGAACAGCGCGATGTCGATGCCGCTCGGGTCGAAGCCGGCGAGATCCCGCACGACGATTTCGCGGTTGCCGAACTTGATCTTCGTTCCGGCGGAGCGCTCGCTGGCGAGCGCGACGAGGTCGGCGACGGGGAACTTCCGTTCCTCGAGGATGGCGAGCATGGTTTCGCCGACCGCGCCGGTGGCGCCGACGACGGCGACGTTGAATTGCCTGGTCATGATGGGGTGTCTTTCCGTTCTGTGGTCGCCCCGCGGCGGGCGGGGCAGTCCTGGTTGCGTTCGATCGGATGCGCGGGCGGCGCAGTCGTGCGTCGGCGCCGGTGGCGCCCGCTGCGGCTGGCCGCTACCGTTTGGCCATCGCCGGCACCCGCGGCGCCACTTCGCCCACGTCGCCGCACTGCGCGCGGTGGCGCAGCGCCTGGTCCATCAGCACCAGCGCCAGCATCGCCTCGCAGATCGGCGGTGCGCGCAGGCCGACGCAGGGATCGTGGCGGCCGGTGGTGACGACCTCGACCGCCCTGCCCTCGACGTCCACGCCCTGCGCCGGCAGGCGCAGGCTGGAGGTCGGCTTGAACGCGACCGACACCACGATGTTCTGCCCGGTCGAGATGCCGCCGAGGATGCCGCCGGCGTGGTTGGAGAGGAAGCCGTCGGGCGCCATCTCGTCGCGGTGCGCGCTGCCCTTCTGCATCACGCTGGCGAAACCATCGCCGATCTCCACGCCCTTGACCGCGTTGATCGACATCATCGCCGCGGCGAGCTCGGCGTCGAGCTTGCCGTACACCGGCTCGCCCCAGCCCGGCGGCACGCCGGTGGCGACCACGGTGACGCGCGCGCCGACCGAATCGCCCGATTTGCGCAGCGCGTCGAGGTAGGCCTCCAGTTCCGCCACCTGTTCGCCATCGGGCCAGAAGAACGGATTCGACTCCACCGCGGACCAGTCGCTGCGCCGCGGCAGCACGTCGCCGACCTGGGCCAGGTAGCCGCGCACGAGCACGCCGTGGCGCTCGCCCAGCCATTTCTTCGCGATCACCCCGGCGGCGACCCGCATCGTCGTCTCGCGGGCGGAGGCGCGGCCGCCGCCGCGCGGATCGCGGTGGCCGTACTTCTGCCAATAGCTGTAGTCGGCGTGGCCGGGACGGAACTGCGCCGCGATCGCGTCGTAGTCCCTGCTGCGCGCATCGGTGTTGCGCACCAGCAACGCGATCGGCGTGCCGGTGGTGCGGCCTTCGTGGACGCCGCTGAGGATCTCCACCTCGTCCGCCTCGCGGCGCTGCGAGGTGTGGCGCGTGCGGCCGCTGGCGCGGCGCGCGAGGTCGGCGGCGAAGTCGGCGGGGGCCAGTGCGATCCCGGGCGGGCAGCCGTCGACCACGCAGCCGATCGCCGGCCCGTGCGACTCGCCGAACGTGGTCACGCGCAGCAGCTGGCCGAAGGTATTCATCGTGGGCGCGGCCCGCTCAGAACAGGCTGCCGGCGGCGGCCCGGGGCGCGCGTTGTTCGCGTGCGCCGGCCAGCGCGGCGATGCGCGGGTTGTGCGCGACCAGGTCGTGGCGCTCGACCACGAACACGCCCATCTGGCCGACCTTGAACTCGACCCACGCCATCGGCAGCTCGGGAAGCAGCTCGACCAGCGCATGCTCGGCCTCGCCCACCTCGCAGACCAGCAGGCCGTGCTCGGTCAGGTGCAGCGGCGCGTCACGCAGGATGCGCAGGACGAGGTCGAGGCCGTCGTCGCCGGCACGCAGGCCGAGCTCGGGCTCGTGCGAGTACTCGCGCGGCAGCGCGTCGGTCTCGGCGTTGGTGACGTAGGGCGGATTGCTGACGATCAGGTCGTAGTGCTCGCCCGCCAGCGCGGAGAACAGGTCCGACTTCAGCAGGCGCACGTTGTCGGCGTGCAGGCGCAGCCGGTTCTCGGCGGCGAGCGCGAGCGCGTCGTCGCTGAGGTCGACGCCGTCGACGTGCCAGTCCGGGTGGTAGTGCGCCATCGCGATCGCGATGCAGCCCGAGCCGGTGCACAGGTCGAGCGCGCGGAAGACCTCGCGACCGCCGAGCCAAGGCTCGAAACCGGATTCGATGAGCTCGGCGATCGGCGCGCGCGGTACCAGCGCGCGCGCATCGGTGCGGAAGCTGAGCCCGGCGAACCACGCCTCGCCGGTCAGGTAGGCGGCCGGGATGCGCTCCTCGATGCGGCGCAGGAACAGCTTGAGCACCTCTTCCTTCTCCGCCAGCGTCACCTTCGCCTGCCCGTAGGCCGGCGGCAGGTCGTGCGGCAGGTGCAGCGCGTGCAGGACGAGCTGGGTCGCCTCGTCCAGCGCGTTGTCGTAGCTGTGCCCGAAGGTGAGCCCGGCCGCGTTGAAGCGGCTGGCGCCGTAGCGGATCAGGTCGATGATCGTCTGGAGCTCGTCGGTCATGGCGATCGCGTGCGGCGGGCGGGGCCGGATTATAAGGTGCGTCCCGGCAACGCCGCGCCCCGTATCATGCGCAGCGCCCGGGCACGGCCGGGCTTGCACCGGCTGGGGACGCGCATGTTCAACCGCACCACCACCTTCATCCTGGTCGTCGCGCTGGCGGCGGGGCTCGGCCTGTGGGCCGCGCAGCGCTGGCTGGGCCACCCCGACGCGCGGCAGCCGCAACCGCAACTGCAGGCGGTGCGCCTGTTCGACCAGCCGCGCGCGCTGCCGCCGTTCTCGCTGCGGCAGTCGGACGGCACGCCGCTGGTGCAGGGCGAGCTCAAGGGCCACTGGACGCTGGTGTTCCTCGGCTTCACCCACTGCCCGGACGTGTGCCCGACCACGCTGGCCGAGCTCGCGCAGGCGCAGAAGCAATGGACCACGCTGCCCGAATCGACGCGGCCGCGGGTGCTGTTCGTGTCGGTCGACCCGGACCGCGACACGCCCGACCGTACCGGCGAGTACGCCCACGCGTTCCATCGCGACACCCTCGCAGCGACCGCCGACATCCCCGCGCTGGTAGCCTTCGCGCGCTCGCTGAGCATGGTGTTCATGAAGGTCCCCGCGCCTGCCGGCGCTCCCGCCGACCAGTACAGCGTGGACCATTCGGCGAGCATCGCCGTGCTCGACCCGCAGGCGCGCATGGCCGGGGTCATCCTGCCGCCGCTCGAGCCCAGGGCGATCGCGGGGGACCTGGAGAAGCTCGGCGCCGGGTCCCGCTGATCCGCGGGGCCGCCTGCAGAGCGCCACCAGCCGCGCGCAGTTTCGCTCCGCGGCCGGCGCCCACGCCGTCATCGAAGGCGCACCATCGAAGCCCGCAGCCGCCACCCGCTCCGGCAACGGCCGCACAAAAACGAAGGGCCGGCGAGTGATCGCCGGCCCTTCGTCTTGTATGGCGCGCCCGGAGAGATTCGAACTCCCGACCACCAAGTTCGTAGCCTGGTGCTCTATCCAGCTGAGCTACGGGCGCATGAAACAGAAGCGGAATTGTGCGGGAACCTGCCGGTTCCGGTCAATCCTTTTTCGCGTCAGGGACTGGCGGAGAGTGAGGGATTCGAACCCTCGATAGAGCTTTTGACCCTATACTCCCTTAGCAGGGGAGCCCCTTCGGCCTCTCGGGCAACTCTCCGTTTTCGAGAGCCCCGTCAGCGAGCGCGCAAGGATACCGGCTAATGCCGTCCGCCGGCAATCAGCTGGTCCAATCAGCTGGTCGGCGCCGAGCCCGTCGCCGCGCCCTCGCCGTCCTCGCCACGCTGGATGCGCTGGTAGATCTCCTCGCGATGCACGGCGACGTCCTTGGGGGCGGTGATGCCGATCCGCACCTGGTTGCCTTTCACGCCGAGGACGGTGACGGTCACCGAGTCGCCGATCATCAGGGTTTCGCCGACGCGGCGGGTCAGGATCAGCATGCAGGTCTCCGGGGGCCGGCGGCCGCGCCCCTGGGGGCGACGCGCCGGCACGGTATGCGTGTTGGGAAGCTGGCAAACATAATCGCGAACGCGCGTCGCGACAAGGTGAGTCGGCCACCCCCTCCCGTGGCCATCGGCGACGATGCCAGCGCCGATCGGCCCTGTTTCCGCCTGATGGGCGCGCAGCTCAGCCCAGCCGCGCGGCCACCCAGTCGCGCACGCCCGCCAGCGCCACCGGCAGCGCCGCGTTGTCCTCGCCGCCACCCTGCGCCATGTCGGGGCGGCCGCCGCCCTTGCCATTCACCTGCGCGGCGACGTGCGACAGCAGCTCGCCGGCCTTGATCCGGCCGCCGGCGGCACCGCTCACCCCGGCGACCAGCGCGGCCTTGCCGTCGCTCGCGCCGGCCAGCACGATCACCGCGTCGCCGAGCTGCTGCTTGAGGCGGTCCATGGCCTCGCGCAGCGCCTTGCCGTCGAAGCCTTCCAGGCGCGCGGCGAGCACCTTGATGCCGGGGACGTCGTGCGCCTGCGCGGCGAGGTCGGCGGTGGCGCCGGACGCGGCCCTGGCCTTCATCGCCTCCAGCTCGCGCTCCAGCCGCTTCTGCCGGTCGAGCAGCGCGCGCAGCTTGTCGCCGGCCTCGGCCGCGTTGCCGCCGAGCAGCTGCGCGACGTCCGCGAGGCGCGCTTCCTCGGCCGCGACATGGTCGAGCGCACCCTGCCCGGTCACCGCCTCGATGCGGCGCACGCCGGCGGACACGCCGCCTTCGGACACGATCTTGAACAGGCCGATGTCGCCGGTGCGGCCGACGTGGGTGCCGCCGCACAGTTCGGTCGACGCCTCGCCCATGCGCAGCACGCGAACGCGCTCGCCGTACTTCTCGCCGAACAGCGCCATCGCGCCGAAGTCCAGCGCTTCCTGCATGCCCATGTGGTGCACTTCGGCGGCGTGGTTGGCGCGGATCTCGGCGTTGACGATGCGCTCGACGGCCGCCAGTTCCTCGGCCGTCACCGGCTGGAAGTGCGAGAAGTCGAAACGCAGGCGGTCGGGCGCGACCAGCGAACCCTTCTGGGCGACGTGCGTGCCCAGCACGCTGCGCAGCGCGGCGTGCAGCAGGTGGGTCGCGCTGTGGTTGAGGACGGTGGCGGCGCGACGCGGCGCGTCGACCGCGCCCATCACGCGGTCGCCGACCCGCAGCGCGCCCGCCTCGAGCGTGCCGACGTGGCCGTGGAACTGGCCGGCGAGCTTGAGCGTGTCGCGCACGTGGAAGCGCACGCCCTGCTCGGCCAGCTCGCCAGCGTCGCCGACCTGGCCGCCGCTTTCGGCATAGAACGGGGTGCGGTCGAGCACGACGATGGCCTCGTCGCCGGCGGCGATGGCATCGACCGGGCGGCCGTCGCGCAGCAACGCGACGACCTGCAGGCCGCCGGCGGCGAGTTCGTCGTAGCCGAGGAATCCGGTGGGCTGCAGCTGCGCGACCAATTCGGCCGGCAGCGTGGTGCCGCCGCCGAACTTGCCCGCGGCACGCGCGCGCTCGCGCTGCTGTTCCATCAGGCGGTCGTAGTCGGTCATCGCCGACGGCTGCAGGCTGGCGCCTTCGCGCTCGCGCACGATGTCGGCGATGAGGTCGGGCGGGCAGCCGTAGGTGTCGTGCAGCTGGAACAGCTGCTCGCCGTCGATCTGGCCGTCATGGCGCTCGAGGTAGCCGTCGAGGCGCTGCATGCCGGCTTCGAGCGTCTGCGCGAACGCGGCCTCCTCGGCCTTGAGCGCGCGCTCGACCAGCTCGCGGCGGGCGGTGAGTTCCGGATAGGCCTCGCCCATCACCGCGACCAGCGGCGCGACCATCTTCCAGAACGTGCCTTCGGTGGCGAGGCCACCCAGCTTCCAGATGTGGCGGATGGCGCGGCGGATGATCCGGCGCAGCACGTAGCCGCGGCCTTCGTTGGACGGCAGCACGCCGTCGACGATGAGGAAGCTGCAGGCGCGGATGTGGTCGGCGATGACGCGCAACGACTTGTGGTCGAGGTCGGCCGTCCCGGTGAGCTCGGCGGCGGTCCGGATCAGCGCCTGGAACAGGTCGATCTCGTAGTTGCTGTGCACGTGCTGGAGCACGGCGGTCAGTCGCTCGAGGCCCATGCCGGTGTCCACGCAGGGCGCGGGCAGCGGCTGCAGCGAGCCGTCGGGCTGGCGGTCGAACTGCATGAACACCAGGTTCCAGATCTCGATGTAGCGGTCGCCGTCCTCGTCGGGCGAGCCGGGCGGCCCACCCGCGATGTCCGGGCCGTGGTCGTAGAAGATCTCCGTGCAGGGCCCGCACGGACCGGTGTCGGCCATCTGCCAGAAGTTGTCGGAGGCGAAGGGCGCGCCCTTGTTGTCGCCGATGCGCACGATGCGCTCGGGCGGCAGCCCGACCATGTCGCGCCACAGCGCGTAGGCCTCGTCGTCGGTGTGGTAGACGGTGACCAGCAGGCGCTCGGCCGGCAGCTTCCACACCTGGGTCAGCAGCTCCCAGGCCCAGGCGATCGCGTCCTTCTTGAAGTAGTCGCCGAAGGACCAGTTGCCCAGCATCTCGAAGAAGGTGTGGTGGCGCGCGGTGTAGCCGACCGAATCGAGGTCGTTGTGCTTGCCGCCGGCGCGCAGGCAGCGCTGGACGTCGGCCGCGCGCACGTAGCTGCGCTTCTCGGCCCCCAGGAACACGTCCTTGAACTGGACCATGCCGGAGTTGGTGAACAGCAGGGTCGGATCGTTGCCCGGCACGAGTGGCGCCGACGGCACGATCGTGTGCCCCTTGGCGCGGAAGAAATCGAGGAAATCGCTGCGGATTTCGGCAGTGGTCTTCATGGGTTCGACGGCTGGAAGGCGGACGCGGGAGCGGGCCCGGTCCCGCGGACGCGGGCACGGGCACGAGTGCTCAACCGGGGAGGCTTTAGGGTAGCAGGCCGGGCCCGGGGACGCTGCGCGGCGGCCACTCCACGCGCGGCCAGGAGGGACGCGGCGGGGTGGCACCCGGGACGACCGCGCCGTCCCGCGACGCTTGCAGCACCGACGGCGCGTACGGAAACGGCGCGTACAGAAAAAGATCCCGGCTCGCGCCGGGATTGAGGAGTAACCGTGGTGATCGCGGCGGTCGCCGCGCCAGTGGCGGACCGCCGCCTAGAAGTCGTCCGGCAGCGCCCGCACCGCT
>JBQCFN010000040.1:0-6206 GCA_051959035.1 Lysobacteraceae bacterium
TTGGTGGCCTGGCGGCCCCACGAGCCACCTTCCTCCGGGTTGGCGAGCACTTCGAGGTTGTCGGTGAGCGCACCCATCCACGGCGTCATCTTCTCTTCCTCCGTGCCGGGCAGGAAGCCGATGTCCTCGCCGACCGAGACCGTCGCGCGGGTCATGATGATCTCGCGGTAGCGCTGCTGGTCCATGGTCTGCGCCAGGCCCGCGGCCAGCGCGAGCAGGGTCTTGCCGGTGCCGGCGGTGCCGAGCAGCGACACGAAGTCCACCTCCGGATCCATCAGCGCATTGAGGGCGAAGTTCTGCTCGCGGTTGCGCGCGGTGATGCCCCACACCGCGTGCTGTGCGTGGCGGAAGTCGTCGACGATCTGCAGCACCACCCGGTCGCCGGCGATGCGCGCGACCTTCAGCTCCGCTTCCTCCTCGCCCGGGAGGTAGAGGAACTGGTTGGGATGCCACTCCTCGTCCTCGCGCCGGGCGATCTCGTAGAACGTCCGGCCCTTGTCCGTCCACGAGCGCAGCTCCTTGCCGTGGCGCTGCCAGAAGTCCTCCGGCAGCGCGGTGGCGCCGGTGTACAGCAGGGCGAAGTCGTCCAGCGCGCGATCGTTCTCGTAGTCCTCCGACACGATCCCCGCGATCGAGGCCTTGATCCGCAGGTTGACGTCCTTGGAGACGAACACCACCGGCGTGCCGGGCTCGGCCTGCTGCAGCGCCAGGATCGCGCCGAGGATGTGGTTGTCCGGGACGACCGCGCCGAAGCGCTTGCCCGAATCGAACTCGCCGGTCTGGAAGCGCAGCCGGCCCGCGCTCTGCGCGCCGCGCAGCTGCAGCCCCTGCGGCCGCGCCAGCGGCACGCCGGCGGCGATCTCGCCGAGCGCGTGGCCCTCGATCAGTTCGTTGAGGAAGCGGCTGACCTGGCGGGCGTTGCGGCTGGCTTCCGAGGTGCCCTTCTTGGCGTTGTCCAGCTCCTCGATCACCTGCATCGGCAGGAAGACATCGTGTTCCTCGAACTTGAACAGCGCGGTGGGATCGTGCATCAGCACGTTGGTGTCGAGGACGTAGATGCGCTTGCTTCGGGTCATGCGTTCGGCTCTCGGCGAGAGGAAGGGGCGGGGTGTTGCGCGGGTCGCCCGGCGGGCGGAAAGGCGGCGGCCACCCCGGCCCGCGGGGCGGGGCGGTGGCGGGACGGGAGGGCGGCCCGGGTCACGTGGCCCGGCGGCGGCCTGCGTGGGCTGCCCGCAGCGCGTCGAGCACGGCCTGCGCGTGGCCGGGGACCTTCACGCCGCGCCACGCGGCGGCGACGCGGCCGTCCGGGTCGATGAGGAAGGTGCTGCGCTCGATGCCGACGTATTCGCGGCCGTACAGCTTCTTCGGCCGGATCACGTCGAAGGCGCGGCACAGCGCCTCGTCGCCGTCGCTGGCCAGGCGGAAGGCGAACCCCTGCTTCGCGCAGAAGTTCTGGTGCGACCTCAGCGAATCGCGCGACACCCCGAGCACGTCCGCGCCGAGCTTGCGGAACTCCGGCAGCAGCGCATTGAAGTCGAGGCCTTCGGTGGTGCAGCCGGGCGTGCTGTCCTTCGGGTAGAAATAGAGCACCAGCCACCGGCCGGCGAAACCGCCCAGCGTCGCCGTGCTGCCGTCGGACAACGCGAGCGGCAGCGCGAGGATCGGTCGGGTGAGTGGCTTGCCGGCTTCGACCAAGGGCGGTCTCCGATCCCCGGGGGCGGTCTCAGAACTTCATCGGATCCATGATCGCGTCGAGGTTCAGGTGGTCGCAGAACTCGAGGAAATCGTCGCGCAGGGCGGCGATGTGCATGTCCGACGGGATGCCAATCGTCACCTGCGCGGAGAACATGTCGGCGCCGGTCTGCATCGCCCGGTAGCGCGAGCAGTGCAGGCTCTCGATGGTGATCGACTGGCGGTCGAAGAAGTCGGCGAGCTGGTAGAGGATGCCGGGCTTGTCGGCGGCGACGACCTCGACCACGTAGGGCAGCAGGTTGGACTGCACCGGCTTGGCGCCGGTGCGGTACCACATCAGCTTGAGGCCTTCCTCGCGCTCGAGCCGGGTGAGCATTGCCTCCAGCTTGGCCACCGCGTCCCAGGAGCCGGTGGCGAGCGCGATGACGGACACGTCGCGGCCGACCGTGCTCAGGCGCGTGTCCACGAGGTTGCAGCCGCTGTCGGCGATGCGCCGCGTCACCGCCAGCAGCGGCGAGCGCGGATGCGTGGTGTACGCATTGATCAGCAGGTGGTTCTCGTTCGGGGCTGGCCGGGGTGCGTCGGGGTCGGTCAAGGCGGCGTCTGCGTGGGGGCGGGGGCCGGCCGTGCGCCGGGCCGGGGCCAGCATACTGGCGCGCCGTTTGGCGCCGCAAGCGAACCGCCCGCGGGCTGACGGGCGGCGTGCACGGCGCGTCGACGCCCGCCTTTCGCGCATGGACGCAGCGCGCGGGCCGCGGGTACCATCGGCGATCGACATCCCGCCGCGCGCCCGCGCGGCCCAGCGAAGGCATTCCCCCTTGCGCATCATCGGCAGCATCACCGCGCTGGCGACGCCGTTCACCGCCGACGGCGCGCTCGACCTGGACGGCTGGCGGCGGCTGCTGCGGATGCAGCTCGACGGCGGCACCCAGGCGCTGGTCGTCGCCGGCTCGACCGGCGAAGCGGCGGCGCTCGCCGACGACGAGTACGACACGCTGCTGCGGATCGCGGTCGAAGCCGCCGGTGGCCAGGTGCCGGTGCTCGCCGGCACCGGGCTGTCGAACACCGCGAAGACCATCGCCCTGAACCGCCGCGTCGCCGCGCTCGGCGCCACCGCCGCGCTGGTGGTCACGCCGCCCTACGTGCGCCCGACCCAGGCCGGCCTGCTGGCGCACTACCGCGCAGTCGCCGACGACGGTGCGCTGCCGGTCGTGCTCTACAACGTGCCCGGCCGCACCGGCTGCGACCTGCTGCCGGAGACGGTCGCGCAACTGGCGTCGCATCCGCGCATCGTCGGCCTCAAGGAGGCGCGCAGCGAGCCCGAGCGCATGGCCGCGCTGCTGCCCCTGCGCGACGAGGGCTTCAGCGTGCTCAGCGGCGACGACCCGACCGCCTGCCGGGCGATGCTGGCCGGCGCCGATGGCGTGGTGTCGGTCGCCTCCAACGTGCTGCCGGCGGCCTTCCGCCAGCTGTGCGACCTTGCCCGCGACGGACGCGCGGCCGAAGCGCGTGCGCTGGACGCGCGGCTGCAGGACGCGGTCGATTTCATGGGCGTGGAACCCAATCCGATTCCGGTGAAGGCGATCCTCGCCCGCCTCGGCATCGGCACCGGCCTGCGCCTGCCGCTGACGCCGCTGTCGCCCGCCCATGCCGCGCGCGCCGACCACGTCGCCGCCGCGGTCGCCAACCTCGAACGTACCTGCGCCGCGCACGCGGCCTGACATCCCGATCCCACCGGAGAACCCGATGCGCCTGTCCCGCCCGTTCGCCGTCGCCGCCCTGGCCCTCGTGGCCGCTTCCGGCTGCCACTGGTTCCACAAGCCCGACAAGGCCTATCGCGGCAGCGCCGAGAGCCGGCCGCTGGAAGTGCCGCCGGACCTCGACCAGCCGAACACCGCGGGTGCGATGGCGCCCCCGGAGGACGCGCCGCATTCGGTGATGCGCTCGTCGGTCGGCGCCTCCGCCGCCGCCAGCGCCAGCGGCTTCACCGTGCCGGGGGAGCGCGACGCGGTGTTCGCCAAGGTCGGGGATGCGCTCGCCGGCCTCCAGGGCGTGACCATCGCCAGCAAGGCGCAGCTGCTCGGCGCCTACGACGTCAACTACGAAGGCGCCGATTTCCTGGTCCGCGTCACCGCCGTCACCGGCGGCGTGTACGTCTCGGCGATCGATCCGCGCGGCACGCCGGCGACCGGCGAGGCGCCGGTCAAGCTCATCGCAGCGCTGAAGGCCGCGCTCGGCGGCTGAGTTTCCGCCGGCTCGACGGAAAACGGGCGCCAGGGCGCCCGTTTTTTTTTTTCTCCCGGCGCAAGCCGCGCCGCTTTCTTTTCGCGGGCGGCGCGCTCAGCGCTCCAGCAACGGCAGCTTGTCCGGCTTGCCGTCCCATTCCGCCGCGTCGGGCGGCGGGTCCTTGCGCGTGGTGATCACCGGCCAGCCCTTCGACAGCTCCGCGTTGAGCTGCACGAAGTGCTCCTGTCCCGCCGGCACGTCGTCTTCCGGGTAGATCGCGTTGACCGGGCACTCCGGCTCGCACAGCGTGCAATCGATGCACTCGTCCGGATCGATCACCAGGAAGTTCGGCCCTTCGTGGAAGCAGTCGACCGGGCACACCTCGACGCAGTCGGTGTACTTGCACTTGATGCAGTTCTCGGTGACGACGAAGGGCATGGCGGGAACGCGGCGACGGAAGGCGTCCAGTGTACGCCCGGGCGCCTTGGCCGATCCAGAAAGCGCGCGGCATGATGAAGAAAAAAGCCCGCGCATCGCTGCGCGGGCTTTGGAGATGGCGCTCCCTACGGGATTCGAACCCGTGTTTTAGCCTTGAGAGGGCCACGTCCTAGGCCTCTAGACGAAGGGAGCGGGATGGCTTGCGCCGCCGGCTGGACGACCGGCCCCGTGGCCGGTCCGGCGCACAAGGCTTGCTAGTATATGGGGCGCGCCGCCCTTCCGGCAACGCACCTCATTCGCTCCCGCCGCGGCCGCGCCGCCCTCGATGCCCGAACTCAACGCCGCCCCCGTCCCCGCCACGCCCACGGCGCCGCGCATCGTCCCGCGCGACCAGCACCCGATCTCGCGCCGCGACATCAGCCCCAACGCGCTGCGCGTGCTCTACCGCCTGCGCGAGGCCGGCTTCGGCGCCTTCCTCGTCGGCGGCGCGGTACGCGACCTGCTGATCGGCGGCCATCCGAAGGATTTCGACGTCGCCACCGACGCCACGCCCGAGCAGGTGCGCCAGCTGTTCCGCAACTGCCGGCTGATCGGCCGCCGCTTCCGCCTCGCCCACGTGGTGTTCGGCCGCGAGATCATCGAGGTCGCGACCTTCCGCTCCAACGCCGACGACGGCAGCGGCGACCGCGAGCAGCACGAAGGCGGGCGCCTGCTGCGGGACAACGTCTACGGCAGCATCGAGGAGGACGCGGTCCGCCGCGACTTCACCGCCAACGCGCTGTACTACGCGATCGAGGACTTCTCGGTGCGCGACTACACCGGCGGCTTCGAGGACGTGCAGAACCGCATCATGCGGCTGATCGGCGATCCCGTGCAGCGCTACCGCGAAGACCCGGTGCGCATGCTGCGCGCGGTGCGCCTGGCGGCCAAGCTCGGCTTCGGCATCGAGCCGGCGACCGCCGCGCCGATCCCGGAACTGGCGCCGCTGCTGCGCGAATCGGCGCCGGCGCGGCTGTTCGAGGAATGCCTGAAGCTGTTCCTGTCGGGCCACGCGGTGCAGAGCTTCCTCGGCCTCGAGGCGCACGGACTGCTGCCGGTGCTGCTGCCGGAAACCGCCGCCGCGCTGAAGGCCAACCGCAGCGGCGCGCTGCGGCGCATGCTGGTCGAGGGCCTGCGCGGGACCGATGCGCGGGTGGCCAACGGCGAGCCGGTGTCGCCCGCGTTCCTGTTCGCGCTGCTGCTGTGGCCGGCCTACTGCCGCGCGCTGATCAGCCTGCAGGCGCAGGGCGTGCACGCGGCCGAGGCGCAGCGCCGTGCCGCGGACCGGGTGACCGTGCACCAGCTGGAGACGATCGCATTGCCGCGCCGTTTCTCCGTGCCGATGCAGGAGATCTGGCTGCTGCAGTCGCGCTTCTCGCTGCGCCAGCGCAAGCGCGTGCACCGCTTCCTCGCCCATCCGCGCTTCCGCGCCGCCTGGGATTTCCTGCAGCTGCGCCAGCACGCCTCGGCCGAACACGGCGAGGACATCGCGTGGTGGAAGGCGCTGCTGGCGGAGATGGGCGACCAGCCCGTGGCGGAAGACCTGGAGTCCGACGACGAGGACGCGCTGGAACTCGACGTGCCGGCGGAAGCGAACGGCGCGCCGCGCCGGCGCCGGCGGCGCCGCCGGCGCAGCCAGCGTCCCGCGGAATGACCGCGCCGGTGCGCGCCTGCGTCGGCCTCGGCGGCAACGTGGGCGACCCGGCGGCCACGCTGCGCGCCGCCTTCGACGCGCTCGACCGCCTGCCGTGCACGCGCCTGCTGCGCGCCTCGCGCCTGTACCGGACGCCGGCGTGGGGCCTCACCGCGCA
>JBQCFN010000041.1:0-3397 GCA_051959035.1 Lysobacteraceae bacterium
GGCACGTCGTCCCAGTGCAGCTCGGGATTGCGGTTGCCGCCGAACCCCTCCGGCGTGCCCATCGCGAATTCGGCCGGGATGCGCGCACGGTGCGCGAAGCTGTCGCTGGCGATGTGCATGGCAGGCTCCTCGTGGTGGGAAGTGGTCAGGATGCCTCGGCGGGCGCCGGGTCCGCGCCGCCGGCCAGCCGCCGCGCGACCCAGGCCTCGGCGTAGCCGTCCATCGAGCGGCCGAGCAGGAAGCCGCAGTGGCCGCCGTCCCGGGCGAGTTCCACCCGCGCGATCGGCGGCAGGCACAGCGCGCGGAATTCGCCGACCGGGATCACCGGGTCGTCCTCGGCCATCAGGATGTCGGCCGGCACCTGCAGGCCGGCCATGCGCGCGCCGGCGATCGAATAGCCGTCGAAGTAGGCGTCGAGCGTGCCGAAGTCGGTGTGCCGCTCGACCAGCCAACGGGTCAGCTCGCGCATGCCCAGGCGCAGCGTGCGGTCGTCGAAGGCGTGCCGCTGCGGCCACAACGCGCGCTTGCGGACGAGCGAGCTGCGCCACTTGCGCTCGAAGTAGCGCAGGTACACCCGCCAGCCGCGCTCCATGTGCGCCATCGTCACCGCGGGGTCGAGCACCGGGCACACCGCCGCCACCCGCGCGAGCGGCAGGCCCGCGGCGGGCGCGCGCAGGGCCAGGCGCAGGGCGAAGTTGCCGCCGAGCGAATAACCCGCCGCCACCAGCGGCCGGTGCGGGAAGCGCCGCGCGATGTCGCACGCGGCGTGCACCACCTCGTCGATGCGGTTGGAGTGGAACAGCGCCTCGTTGAGGTGGTGGGTGTCGCCGTGGTCGCGGAAGTTCAGGCGCAGCGTGGCGAAGCCCCGCTGCAGGAAGTGCGCGGCGGTGAGCCGCATGTAGCTGGATTCGGCGCTGCCTTCCCAGCCGTGCAGCAGCAGCGCCAGGCCGCGCGGCGCGCCCACGCGCGGCGTGCTGTACAGGCCCTGCAGGCGCACGCCGTCGCCGCCGTCGAGGATGTGCGCGCTGGTGTGCGCGCCGCTGCGCGCGAGCAGCTCCGCGCCGCGGCGGATGCGCCACGGGCTGGAGCCGAGCATGGTCTGCAGGTGCGGGCTGCGCAGCCACCAGGGCGCGCGGTATGCGGAGGGATGCAGCGTCGCCGGCGGGGCGACGGGGTCGGGCGGCGTGCCGGCGGCCGCGCCGGCGACGGGCTCCGCGGGCATGCCGGCATCCACCCGCACCTCAGGCCTCCCGCATCGCCGCGACGATGCGTTCGCGCGCGGTTTCGGCGATGCGCCGGCGGCCGTCGGCGTCGCCGGGCTGGATCGGCGCGAGGAAATGCACCTGCGCCTCGCGCGCCGGCTCGCCGAGCAGGCGCAGGAAGTTGCCGAAGAAGCTCTCGCCGCGCTGGAACGCCACCACCGTCTGCGCGTCGCCGCGCGCGCCATAGCGCAGCGCGACCGGCTGCACCGGCACGCCGGCCTCGACCGCGGCGAGGAAGATGCGCGCGTGGAACGGCCCGACCTCGCCGCCGTCGCGGGTGCGCCCTTCCGGGAACACGCCCACCGAGCGGCCGTCGCGCAGCCGCGCCAGCATTTCGTGCAGCACGCCGCCGAGCGATTCGGTGCTGCCGCGCTGGTGGAAGATGGTCTCGCCGCGATGGGCCAGCCAGCCGACCACCGGCCAGCTGGCGATCTCGCGCTTGGCGACGAAGCCCATCATGCGCTGGCTGTGCAGCACGACGATGTCGACCCAGCTGACGTGGTTGGCGACGAACAGGGTGGCGCCCGCCAATGGCGTGCCGACCCGGCGCAGGCGGAAGCCGAACACGCGCATCAGCCCCGCCGACCAGGCGCGGATCAGGCGGTGGTCCAGGCGTTCGCCGGCGAGCATCCAGCCGGCGGTGAGCGGCGTGATCAGCAGCAGCACCAGCGGCAGGTCGACCAGCACGTGCCACAGCAGCAGCGGCACGCGCAGCAGGTAGCGCAGGGCACGCGCGGCCGGCGCGCCAGCGCCGGCGGGCAATGGCGGCTGGTCCATGCGCGTCACGATACGGAAGGTCCTGCGTGGAGCACGACAACGCGGCGCGGGGCCGCGGGCGGATGGATCAGCGGAAGCTGAACATCCCCGGCCGCCAGGGGCGCGTGTAGCTGCGGCTGGACGCGTAGCCGCTGCTGCGGCCGTAGCCCATGCCCATCACGCTCATGTCGCGCTCGCGGCGCTGGTGCATGCGGTCGACCAGCTCGTCGCGGCGACTGCCCAGCCACTCGGCGCGGCCGACCTGCGAGGGCTCCACGCCCAGCCGCTCGGCCTGGCGCTGGCGGTAGTCGCAGAAGTCCTCGTAGGCGTCGATCTCGTGGGTCAGTTCGCGCACCGCCAGCTCGATCATCACCGCGTCGTCGAGGTAGCCGAGCACCTCGACCTTGTCGGGGATGACGTCGTCCGGGTCGCACAGGTAGACCAGCGCCGAGAGCACGCGCTCGCGGTCCTCGTCGGCCATCGCCCAGGCCTCGTCGCGCAGCATCGCGATCAGGTCGTCCAGCTTCAGCAGGCGCTGCAGGATGAAGTCCGGGATGTGGGTCTGCTGGGCATCCTTCAGCAGCCTGGCCGCGCAGTCGATGATCTCCTGCGCGCTCTTGCCCTCGGCCGCCTTGCGCGCCTTGGCCAGCGCCGCCTGGAAGTGTTCGAGGTCGCGATCGGACAGTTCGAAGTTCAGCGAAAGCGGCATGGCGATACCGTGCGGGGTAGGGAGACGCGCAGCCTAGGGCGAGTGGCGCGGCCGGTCAATGAAGCTGAACGTCGCGCGCGGGCGCGCGCGGTCAACGCGCCGGCCGGCGCCGGATCACCGCCAGCGTGAGCCGCGACACGCAGGCCAGCCGGCCTGCCTCGTCCTCGATGCGGATCTCCCACACCTGGGTGCTGCGGCCCACGTGCAGCGGCCGCGCGGTGCCGGTGACCCGGCCGTCGCGGACCGCGGCGAGGTGGTTGGCGTTGATCTCGATGCCGACCACGCCCTCGTCCTCGTCCACGCACAGGCCGCCGGCGGTGCTGCCGAGGGTTTCGGCCAGCAGCACCGAGGCGCCGCCGTGCAGCAGGCCGTAGGGCTGGCGGGTGCGCGCGTCGACCGGCATGGTCGCGCGCAGGAAGTCGGGGCCGAGTTCGCTGAACACGATCTCCAGCGGCTCCATCGCCGTGCCGGCGGAGAGGGCGTTGAGTTCCGCGAGGGTGGCGGCGCGGCGAAAGGGGCTGGGGTCGCTCATCCGGCCACGATACCCGAGCGCGGCGGGGGGCGCCGGGCCGGGGGGGGGCCGGCGCGCGCCCGCCCGGGGGCGGGCCCCGGGCGGGGGGGGGGGCGGGGCGGCCCGCCCCCGGGCCCCCCCCCCGGCGCGGGGGGGGGC
>JBQCFN010000042.1:0-5270 GCA_051959035.1 Lysobacteraceae bacterium
ACCGCGGCCAGCTGCGCCGCGGCGCGTTGGGCGTAGGCCGCGGCCGTGGCGGCCGCGCCCACCAGCGCGCCGAGCCGGCGAATGTAGTCGAGGATGCCGGCGACGCTGCGGTGGTTGCTGATCCACACCTCGACGCCGTGCCGGACCAGCGCGGCGGCGATGTCGGCCTGGATGTCGGAGAAGCCGACCACGAAGTCGGGCCGCAGCCGCAGGATCTCGTCGATCCTGGCGCTGGTGAAGGCGCTGACCTTGGGCTTCTCGCGGCGCGCGCGCGGCGGCCGCACGGTGAAGCCGCTGATGCCGACGATGCGATCCTCCTCGCCGAGCGCGTAGAGGACTTCGGTCGGCTCCTCGGTGAGGCAGACGATGCGCCGCGGCCCGCTCATGCGCGCCGCCCGCGGCGACGGCCGCCGCTCGTCACGGATACAGCATCCGCTTCGACCACGCGCCGGCGCGGTCGCGCTCGTAGGCCTGGCGCTCGTGCCAGCGGTACTCGGCCGCGTACCAGAATTCGATCCGCTCGGGCTTCACCCGCAGGCCGGTCCAGCGCGGCGGCCGCGGCACGTCGCGGCCGTCGAACTCGCGCGCGACCTGCTCCAGCCGCTGCTCGAAGGTCGCGCGCGCGTCCAGCGTCTCCGACTGCCGCGACGCCCACGCGCCGAGCTGGCTGCCGCGCGGGCGGCTGGCGAAGTAGGCGTCGGCCTCGGCGTCGCTGACGGTCTCCACCCCGCCCTCGATCCGCACCTGCACGCCCAGGCGCACGCGCGGCCAGTGGAACAGCAGCGCGGCGTGCGGGTTGGCCTGCAACTCGCGGCCCTTGCGCCCGTCCAGGTGGGTGTAGAAGACGAAACCGCGCGCGTCGTGCGCCTTCAGCAGCACCGTGCGCGCCGACGGACGCGCGTCGAGCGTCGCGGTGGCGACCACCATCGCGGTGCGGTCGGGCTCGCCGGCGGCCTGCGCCTCGTCGAACAGCGCGTCGAAGGTGGCGAGGGCTTCCCTGTACAGGGCTTCGGGAGCGGGGGCGTCGGCGTCCATTGCGCTATTGTGGCGCGATGCACTCCGAGCCGCATCCGGACCCCGCCCACTCCGGCCGCAACCCGGGTTACGCGCCCGGCTTCGTCGCCCGCGTGCTCGACGACGCGCTGGCGCACGGCTGCCGGATCTACGCCATCGCCGGCCTGCAGGGCACCGGCAAGTCCACCCTGTCGGCGCAGATGACGGCGCTGGCGAAGGAGCGTGGCCTGCGCGTGGTCGCGCTGTCGATCGACGACTTCTACCTCGGCCACGCGGAGCGCCAGGCGCTCGCCCGCCGCGTGCACCCGCTGTGCGCGACGCGCGGGCCGCCGGGCACCCACGAGGTGGCGCTCGCATGCGAAGTGCTGGAGGCACTGCGCGAGGGGCGCGACGTCGCCCTGCCCCGCTTCGACAAGATCGCCGACGACCGCCTGCCGCGCGCGCGCTGGCCGCTCGCGCGCGGCGCCGACCTCGCCATCCTCGAGGGCTGGTTCCTGAAGACGCCGCCGCAGGATCCGGCCGAGCTGGACGCGCCGATCAACGCGCTGGAGCGCGACGAGGATCCGGACGCGACCTGGCGGCGCTGGTGCAACCAGTCGCTCGCCGCCGACTACCCGCCGCTGTGGGACCGGCTCGACCGCATGCTGTTCCTGCAGGGGCCGGGCTTCGACATCGTGCCGGACTGGCGCTGGCAGCAGGAGCAGTCGCTGCAGGCATTGCACCCGGAGCGCCAGGCAATGACGCACGCCCAGGTGATGCGCTTCGTGCAGTTCTTCGAGCGGGTCAGCCGGCAGGCGCTGCGCACCTTGCCGGGCATCGCCGAGCGCACCATCCGCCTGGATGCGGAGCGGCATCCGCTGGACGCCTGAGCCGCTGCTAGCATGCCGGCCATGAATCCCGCGCCCAACCTCGTGCTCGTGGGCCCGATGGGCGCCGGCAAGACCTCGATCGGCAAGCGCCTGGCCGAACGGTTCGCGCTCGCGTTCGTGGATGCCGACCGCGAGATCGAGGCGCGCGCCGGCGCCAGCATCGCGACCATCTTCGACTGCGAGGGCGAAGCCGGCTTCCGCGCGCGCGAACGCGCCACCCTCGCGCGCCTGCTCGCCGGCGACGGCCAGGTGCTCGCCACCGGCGGCGGCGCGGTGCTCGATCCCGGCACCCGCGCGCTGCTGCGCGAGCGCGGCTTCGTCGTGCACCTGCAGGTGAGCGTGGACGGCCAGCTGGCGCGCCTGTCGCGCGACCGCGTGCGTCCGCTGCTGCAGCAGGGCGACCGCGAACAGGTGCTGCGCGCGCTGGCGCAGGCGCGCGCCCCGCTGTATGCCGACGTCGCCGACCTCGTGTTCGACACCGAAGGCCTGTCCGCGGGCGACGCCGCGGCGGCGTTGTCGAGCGCGCTGCGTGGCGCATGGACCCGGGGCGCGGCCGCATGATCCGCACCGTCGCGGTCGGCGGCGAGGCGCCCTACGCCATCACGATCGGGCCCGGCCTGCTCGACGACGGCGCCGCGCTGGCCGCGCATGTGCGCGGCCGCCATGCGCTGGTGGCCAGCGACAGCGAGGTCGCGCCCCGCTACGCCGCGCGCGTGGTCGCCGCGCTGTCCGCGCACACGCAGGCGCAGGTGCTGGTCAGCTGCATCGCCGCCGGCGAGGCGTCGAAGACGCTGGCTTCCTTCGGCGAGCTGGTGCGCGAACTGGCCGACTTCGGCGCCACCCGCGACGCCTGCGTGTTCGCCCTCGGCGGCGGCGTGGTCGGCGACCTCGCCGGCTTCGCCGCGGCCTGCTGGATGCGCGGCATCGACGTCGTCCAGCTGCCGACCTCGCTGCTGGCGATGGTCGATTCCTCGGTGGGCGGCAAGACCGCGGTCGACCTGCCGCAGGGCAAGAACCTGGTCGGCGCGTTCCATCCGCCGCGCGCGGTGTTCGCCGACACGACGACCCTGCGCACCCTGCCCGCGCGCGAGCTGCGCGCGGGGCTGGCCGAAGTGGTGAAGTACGGCGCGATCCGCGACGCGGCTTTCCTCGGCTGGCTCGACGCCCATGCCGCGGCGCTGCTCGCGGGAGACGACGGCGTCCTTGCCGAGGCGATCGCGACGAGCTGCGCGCACAAGGCCGCGATCGTCGAGCGCGACCCGCGCGAACGGGGCGAACGCGCGCTGCTCAACTTCGGCCACACCTTCGCCCACGCGATCGAAGCCGAACAGGGCTACGGCGGACTGGTGCACGGCGAGGCGGTCGCGGTCGGCATGGTGCTGGCGGCGCGGCTGGCGGCGGCGCTGGGGCTGGCGGCGGACGCCGACGCCGACGCGCTCGCCGCGCTGCTCGCCCGCTGCGGCCTGCCGGTGGCGCTGCCGGACGGCCTCGACGCGGACGCCCTGCTCGCCCGCATGCGGCTGGACAAGAAGGCGGATGCCGGCGGCCTGCGCTTCGTGCTGTGGGACGGTCCCGGCCGCGCCCGCGTGGTCGCCGGCGTGCCGGACGACGCCGTGCGCGCGGTGCTGCGCCGGCGCTGACGTCCACGCGGCCCGGCACGGCCCGGCCGCTACAATGGCGCCCATGCGCCTGCTGCTGCAGCAACGGCCCGACGGCCGCGAAGCCCCGCGCTTCGTCCAACTGATGCTCGAACCCGACCTGCTGGGCGGGTGGGCGCTGGTGCGCGAAAGCGGGCAGATCGGCGGGCGCAGCACCCTGCGGCGCGAGCAGTTCCTCGACCAGGCCAGCGCGATGGCCGCGCTGGAACACGCCCGCGACAGCCAGCTCAAGCGCGGCTTCCAGCTGATGTTCGTGCAGGGCGAGGCGCAGCGCTCGTGAACTGTCCTGCCGGCGGTCCGCGCGTTGCCGAACGCCCGGCCATGGACGGCCGGGCCGGACGCTCCGGAAGTCGCGGGGCCACCGCCATGGATGGCTCCGCAAATCTGTACGAAGGGAATTCCGCGTGCCCCAAGACCGCCTGAAGAACGACCGCCTGCTCCGCGCGCTGCGCCGCGAACCCGTCGACCGCACGCCGGTCTGGCTGATGCGCCAGGCCGGCCGCTACCTGCCCGAGTACCGCGCCACCCGCGCGCGCGCCGGCAGCTTCCTCGCGATGGCGAAGAACCCGGAGCTCGCCTGCGAGGTGACCCTGCAGCCGCTGCGCCGCTTCCCGCTGGACGCGGCGATCCTGTTCTCCGACATCCTCACCGTGCCCGATGCGATGGGCCTGGGCCTGTATTTCGCCGACGGCGAAGGGCCGAAGTTCGAGCGCCCGGTGCGCAGCGCGGCCGACGTCGCCCGCCTCGCGGTGCCCGACATGGAAACCGAACTGCGCTACGTGATGGAGGCGGTGCGCACGATCCGCCGCGAGCTCGACGGCAGCGTGCCGCTGATCGGCTTCTCCGGCAGCCCGTGGACGCTGGCCTGCTACATGGTCGAGGGCGGCGGCAGCGACAACTTCGCGCGCATCAAGGCGATGGCGCTGGACGAACCGCAGGCGCTGCACCGGCTGCTGTCGGTCAACACCGACGCGGTGATCGCCTACCTGTCCGCGCAGCGCGCGGCCGGCGCGCAGGCGCTGCAGGTGTTCGACACCTGGGGCGGGGTGCTGTCGCCGGCGATGTACCGCGAGTTCTCGCTGCCCTACCTCGTGCGCATCGCGCGCGAGCTGGAGCGCGGCGATGGCGAGGCGCGCACGCCGCTGATCCTGTTCGGCAAGGGCAACGCGCCCTATCTCGAGGAACTGGCGGCGAGCGGCGCGGACGCGATCGGCGTCGACTGGCTGGTCGAGCTGTCGGAGGCGGCGCGGCGCACGCGCGGCCAGGTCGCGCTGCAGGGCAACCTGGATCCGGCGAGCCTGTACGCCAGCCCGGCGTCGGTGCGCGCGCAGGTGCGCGCCGCGCTGGACAGCCATGCCGCCGGCAACGGCGGCTCGCGCGAGGGCCATGTATTCAACCTCGGCCACGGGCTGTCGCCCGACATGCTGCCCGAGCACGTCGCCGCGCTGGTCGACGAGGTGCACGCGTACAGCGCGCGCTGACGCACCGGGCGGGCCGGCGCGCCGGCGGCGTCAGGCGCGTTCGCTGCGCGCGACATCCCTCGACTGCGCCGCAGCGACCTGGCCGGGCGTTTCCGGCAGCAGGGCATCGAGCGCCTCGGCCAGCATCGTCCCGGTCACCGGCTTGCGCAGGACGCCGTCGACGCCGGCCGTGCGCGCGGCCGGTTCCGCGTCGGCGTCCGCGCGCGCGGTGACCGCCAGCAGCGGCGCGGCGAAGCCCTGCGCGCGCA